>JBEPWT010000033.1:0-23282 GCA_041642275.1 Desulfopila sp.
GGTCAAAGCGATGATGCCGTGGTCGCCGTGGGTGCCCCAGCGGGCCTGGTTGACGTCGCCCTGGCTGACGTGGGTGGGGTTGCCGGTGGAGGGCCCGCCCCGCTGGACGTTGACGATGACGCAGGGGATCTCGGCCATGCAGGCGTAGCCGATGGCCTCCTGCTTGAGCGAGAAGCCGGGGCCGGAGGTGGCGGTCATCACCTTGTGGCCGGTGAGCGAGGCACCGACGATGGCGCACATGGAGGCGATCTCGTCCTCCATCTGGATGAATTTGCCGCCGCGCCGGGGCAGGTGGCCGGAGAGGCTCTCGGCGATTTCCGTCGACGGGGTGATGGGGTAGCCGGCATAGAAGCTGAGGCCGGCGTACAGCGCCCCCTGGACACAGGCTTCGTTGCCCTGGACAAATCGGATATTACTGTTCATCGTCTCCCCCCTTCTCAAAAATGACCTCGACGGCGAGATCGGGACAGCGCAGTTCGCACATTTTGCAGCAGATGCAGTCTTCCGGCCGGGCCACCGTGGCGATGTCCATGCGGTCGAGTTCGAGCACCTGTGTCGGACAGAAGGTAACGCAGATGCCGCAGCCCTTGCACCAGTCCCTGTTGATCACCAGGTCTTTCAGTTTCTTTTTGGCCATATAATTCCTCTTTATGGGATTGCCTTCACCAGTGCCCATCCAAAACTTTTCCCTCACCTCTTGTTGCTCTCAAAAATTTAATCGGAGTATCGATTATATGCCTGTGGAAAATTTTTTCAAGCGCCTCGATGTAGAAGAAAAAATCTCGTTTTCGGCGAACACTCACTAAAATCCGGTCCGTACGGAACCGGTGCAAAAGCTTCTGACAGCCTTCTGTGTCTCTTTGTCACCTCAGCGGCGATATTCCAGAGCCATCGGCTGTAGAGTATAAACACTGTACCGATAAATTGTATACAATAAAATGGTACAATTTTCAAGTGCCGAACAGCGGCGTCAACAGATTAAGCGAAGAAAATTACGCTCAGCCGTTGCGAACCTTTTTGGCAGTGATGGCCTGAGCCTAGGGTTCGAGGAACGATTTGCTCCGATCTGAAGCAGTTGTCGATCTGAAGCAGTTGTATATGATTGCGGCCAGGGCTTCGGGGGGGCACCCTTTTTCTCGACGAGATAGGTGATATGGAACTCGATGTTCAGGCCAAATTTCTGCGGGTGCTGGAATCACACGAGTTCGAACGTCTCGGCGGCGAATTGAGAAAATGCTCAAACATTGATGCACAAGCCATGTCCCCGGTGAATCCCGGCCCGGGGCTCTGAAGCTCCAGCCGGTGTTTCGTATGGTCGCGGGGAAAAAACGAGAAGTCTTTTCACCCCCGGGTCGTACCCTGCCGAGTCGATCTTTTTCGTTATCAAGAGCTTGCGGCAGATCATTGCCGCTGCACCCTTGATGCCTCGACTATCAGACACTAACTAATCGAGGTCGATAATGAGCATCTGCTGCTGCTCGTCCCAGTGGGCAGGATAGGATCTGGTCTTGTCCTTGTAGGGAATCTGGTAGTGTCTGAGAAAGGCCATGCCCGATATTTGTGCTCCACCCTTGCTTTCGCGAAGCTGATAGGCTCCTGCTGTCTTTTTGGTGCACGGCTTGAAACCGATTCTGTTTTTTTCCTTGTCAAAGAGCAATTGAAGATAGGAGGCGGATTTGTCCTTGAGTATTCTGGTCGCGCCGTTGTTGAAGTTGAAGTTTCCCTGTTTGAGGATTGAAACCTTCGGTTCATTGGTGACTTTCTGTCTTCCTGTAAATGTTTCAAATGCCATTGTGTATGCCTTTGTGGTGGAGTGAATGATGGAAAGGGTACTATTTACTATGATATCTATAGTAATCTATATGTTGCTCTGGGGTCAAGCCTGTTGAAGAAAATAGTGGAAAGATTTGAAAAAAGTTCGGCGGGCTCCTGTACGATATCATCACCAGATTGAGGTAGAACAGGAGGAATAATCCCGGATGTTTTTGGCCATGGGCCCGCCAGACTCGCCTGTCCGGGCTGGATCAGGTCCCTTGGCCGGCAATACCCGTGAGTTCTTCACTCAGACGCCACAGTTTGTCGCGCGCCTCCTGATCGTATGCCTGTTCATGTGCCCGGGCTTCTTTCTGCTCTTCCAGGTAGAGGCCTGTTTTGTTCCTGAGTTCGGCGCTGGTGGCCGCATAAACCAGTACCAGGGCGCCCGATTCTGGATCGCCCTGGGGCGACATCGAGCTCTCCCGCACCATTTTTGTATCGAGCAATGTCCCGGGATGCAGGCAATTGGCTATAATATTCATGTCCTTGACCCTGTCGGCCAGTTCGAAGGTGAACATCGCCAGGGCCAGCTTACTCTGGGCGTAGGCCCGCATCGGTTCGTATTCTCGTTCGAGCATGATGTTGTCGAAATCGAGGCGTTTCTGAGCAACAGAGCTTACATTGACCACCCTTGCCGGCATAGCCCTCTCAAGAAGCGGGAGAAGGAGGTGGGTGAGCAGGAAGGGTGCCAGATAGTTGACGGCGAAGCAGAGTTCATAGCCGTCTTCACTGAGGAGTCTTTTGCCTTCCGTCTGTTTTCCAGGAAGCACGCCCGCATTGTTGATAAGGATATTGATGGCGGAATGTTCGGAGCGAATTTTCGAGGCCAGTTTGCGGACCTCTGTCAATGACGACAAATCGAAGGTGTACATATCAATTTTTTCGTTGCCGGTCTTTTCGCGGATTTCCTCTACCGTGGTTTCGCATTTTTGCCGGTCGCGGCCATGCACGAGAACCGTAGCTCCCATTGCCGCCAGTTTTTCCGCCGCGATTCTGCCGATGCCGTCGGTGGATCCCGTTATCAGGGCAATCTGTTCCTTGTTGGTTTTCATGGCTGTTCCTCCGCTATGGTGTTGGTTTCTACTCTCTTTTTTCTCCAACATTCATGGAAAATCAGGGTGCTGCTGTTGTGGTTGTATTTCAGGCCGGTGACAGGCGTAGAAGGTGAGGTGTCCTGGCCACAGTCCGTCCCCTCTGCATGGTGGAATCATACAAAGAACACTAACCCAGCCGGGGGAATTGCAAAGGCGTTGCCGGGTTTTTTTGGAGGTTTCTACTGGCAGAGTCTTTCGAGTTGTGAACTGCGCATGAAATACCCGGGCTTGTCGCTAGACATTTCACGAGTTGAGATGCTCCCCTAGTCGAGGAGCCCTGTGATTGGCTATACTTTTCCTCTCCGGAGGAGCTTTTCAGGTAAAGACGGAGTGACAGGTTCGGCGGTTTATCTCTTCTGAAGATGGCTTAAGGCGCCTGCCAGATGTTTGAGCCAGATGTTGATGACCTGGTCGAATTCCGCCGTTCAAGTCCTCTACCGTCCAGATGCAGACGTTTGTCCTTGAGCTGCAGCGGGATCATCAAGACAGCATAAAAGGGGTTGGCGGGATGATGGGTGCCGTGGTTCATGAAAACCACGGCTTCGTCTTTTTTCCCTATCCTCTCGTCAACGAGAATGTGCAGCAGGCAGTCTCCTAATCAAAGGCCATATCCGTTTTCCACTCCTGCCAGACTTTGCCGACCAGCTCCACTCCCGGCTTCAGCGTTTTTTTGCCGGGACGCCATCCCGAGGGAGTGGCCTCGGCTCCTTCGGTCTTTCGGACATGCTGAAAGGCCTGGATCTGGCGAATAGTTTCGGAGACGTTCCGGCCTACCGGGGGAGTGAGTATTTCATACCCCTGAATAATGCCGTCGGGGTCTATAATGAACCGGCCGCGGGTTTCGACACCGGCTTCTTCATCGAAAACACCATAGACCCTGCCGACCTTTCCGCCGGCGTCGGAGAGCATGGCAAAGGGGATGCCCGATTCCACCATTTTAGAAAGTTCGTCATCATCCCACATTTTGTGGACAAACATGGAGTCGATGGACATGGAGAGCACGTCGACGCCGAGTGCCTGCAATTCTGGATATTTTTCAGCGACCGCTGAAATTTCCGTGGCTCAGACGAAGGTGAAATCCCCGGGATAAAAGCAGAGTACCACCCATTTGCCGAGATAATCGGAGAGTTTGACGTTGATGAATTTTCCCTGCAGATAGCCGGGAGCGCTGAAATTCGGTGCTTTTCTGCCTACCATGACCATGGACCGGACCTCCTCGATTTGAATGACGGATTTTCCATTTTCACTCGTTTCTGCGGCTGTTTTCTCATCGACGGGTCCTCCCGTGGGACGAGCGCATCCGGCTTCGGTTTCTGTTGTCATCGCTTCCTCCATGCACGTTTATGCGACTGGGTCGTATATTGGGCATAAGCCCGTTATGTGATACCAGTATCCAGGCAGGCTCTGACATTGTCAAGAGAAAAGACAATCCGCAGCCACGTTCGCCGGTCAAGAACACAGGTAATCAGGTTTCGGTGCATGTTCGAGGGCGGGCTGCCGCGGTGATCTATGGCAAAGCGGCCTGTCATCCGCTTTGCAATCGCATGCCGGCATAGCCTTTGATCACCGGGCATGGCAGATGCGCAGCGAGATATTCAACGGCTGACTCGCCGCTGCAGTGACAGGCGACAATCCGGCCGATATCGAATTTCCGCAGCTCGCTGACGGTTTTCTCCAGTCTCGTTCTGTCCGCATTGAGCAGGTGCAGGCCGCCGACGACGGTATCGATGCGTCCGGCACCGCTGAGTTCGATGATGTACGTCAGGGTGTTGAGCAGACCGGCGTGGCAGCAGCCGAGGCAGACGGTCAGGCCTTTGCCGCCCTGCAGCCAGAGGGCGACATCGTCGCGAATGATATCGACGGTGTCGCCTTCGGCGTCGAGAAAGAATCTGCCGCCGGTATTCTCGAATCCGAACCTGCGGGGAATGGGGCCGGTTATGCCGATGGTCGAGTCGATGGTAACCGGCCGCGTCAACCAGTGCACTTTGTCGTCAGGATGCCGCATGACCGCTTCCATGGCGGTGAGCGGCATTTTGACAATGGCGGCGCGGTCGTCGTCGAGACTGTAGCGGGGCTGAAAGACGCCTGAGTGCAGATATATGTCCATGTTCCTGTTGCGGCTCAGCAGGTGGGCGACGCCGCCGGTATGGTCGTAGTGGCCGTGGCTCAATACCAGCAGGTCGATATCGGCTGGGTCAATGTCCAGTGCCGGCGCATTCATCTGCAGGGCGTCTTTCTGGCCGCTGTCAAGCAGGAGAGAGTGGTCAGGCGTCTGGATGAACAGGGCGAAACCATGTTCGGCGGCCAGGCCTTTTTCGGCGATATTATCGACGACGATGGTGAGATGGTGATCGCTCATGGTTTTCTCCGGGCATATAGCGCGTGGGTGGAAAAGAGTTTAAAAGCCTTTGAACATATGTGTTCATATGCACAAATTTTACTGGCATATTTCATCGAAACAGAGAAAAAGTCAATGGCTAATTGAACGCCGGCAGGCGGAATTTTTCTTCAGTGTCGTCCAGATTTGCGTCGCAGGAGAGAGAAGTGTCCGTGGGGTTCCCGGGGAGAGAATTTTTACAATCCAATCTCAAGGCGAGCCGAGACTGCCGGTAATCCTGCCGCTGGAGAGTTTTCTCTGTTTCTGGATGTCCGCGGCGTAGTTGTCGATCAGCTGTTGTAGGTGTTGGGGAAGGTCGGTGAAGCTGCTCTGGTGCGGAAAATTCCGTCTCTTGCGTCTTAGGCGAGTATATCCTCGACCACTGCTCCCTCTTCGTCGGATTATCCTGATAGACGCCGCTAACAATATAATAGAATTATAACAAAATAGCATACTGATCAGCGTCATACCCAAGCTCAACAGCACGGGACTGTGCAGGTTTTTCCAGGCGCTTTTCGGCGATGGCTGCAGGTTTGAGAAAAAAACAGTGAGGGGATGTCGAAATCGGCGGCTTGGGGAGAGCATCGGCCGGGAAAACTGCTTTCCGGCCGATGCTGTCTGTACAACTGTAATGAAAATCAGGTTGTGCTTTTCCCTCTTTTTTGCTGATCCTTCTTCCAGTCAATCATATAGCTTTTCCCCTGTGTCCGCAGACTATCGGCAATCAGTGCCTTTTTGCCCCCAACCTCGGTTATACGAGCGAGAAACTGTATCTTTTGGCCTTCGGACAGTTGCGGTAAATCGGCCGCCGGGCCGAAATTGACAATCGTCTTCAAGCCGTCCTCGAGTTCGACCCGGGCCAGCAGATTGGTTTCGCCCTTCTGGCTCAGTTCTTTGGTTTTCAGGATCCTGGCCTGGAATTTTTTCAAAGGTCGTATGGTGCTGCGGTCGATTTTTATCCGTTGTCCGCTCATCTGCAGGCTGTTGGCCACGAGAATAGCCTTTTGATCGATATTGCCGTGGATGCCGTAGACCTTGACGACGTCGCCCTTTTGCAGATCCAACTGTTTGAGATCCTTGAATGGCCCGAGATCCACTGTGGCGATGCTTCCGTCTTCCGTATCGATCTTGGCCAGCAGATGCCGGTTGTTGGAATTGACGATGCCGATATCGGCGAGGGCCATAATCCTGCCTTTGAGAGCACCCTTCTTGACACGCTCAGAAGTGCTTTTATCCGGCTCGAGAAACGAAGACTGCTCGAAGAACCCTTTTCTCTGTCCCAAAGACTTGCGGCTTTGCTGCCGATGGGCCTGGCTTTTCTGCAGATCATATACCGAGATAATTTCGTAGGCATCGAAGATGCCGTCGTTGTCGTAATCATAGCCGACATTAACCCATCCGACGGGTGCGGCTTCCGCCTGCGGGCCGGTGTTGCGCTGCTGCTTTTCTCCCTGCTCGGCCATAACCTGGGAGACGGTTGCGGCGGCACAGGTAAGAGCGAGTATCAGGATGAGGGTGAAGAGTGGCTTTCCTCTGTGGTGTGTATGCATTGTATCCTCCTGCAGAGAGTTCGGTTAAGGTGTTCCGGATACGATGGCCGTCTATGGGCTCACAGCTATTGGGATTCTTCGTCGGCGAAAAAGTCGTCGTACCAGTCTTCAGAATAATACTCATAATAGGTGGGATCATATTCCCAGGGATCGTAGGGATCATAGGCATCGTAGGTGGTATAGTAATCCGATTCCTCTTCCAGGCCCCAGTCTTCGCCGAAATACCACTCATCGTAGATGTCGTAGCCGTAATAAAAGTCATCCCAATCGGCCTCGTAGTCGATCCCCTCTCCGGTATCGAACCAGTCGCTGGGGTCGTACCACTCCTCCTGGTGCAGGCCCTCGCCGGGTTCATACTCGTAATCGGCCAGCTGCCGGGCCTGCAGCTGAGAGCAAAGAACGAACAGACCAGCGAGCAGAATGCCAAAAAATATGCCGCCGGGCCTCCATGTGTTTTTTAATGCAAGCAGTCGTTTCATATTCACCTCCAGACACGTTGTGTTTTAAGCGCCTTCCCGGAGAGGCTGGTGCCGTCTAGTTGCTCCTCCGTACATGCAGGTGATGAGCAAGGACTGTGCCAGTCCCGTTGCTTCAGGCACAAGGCATCGAACCCTGTCGTAAATGCCCCTGTATACCGTTTCCCGATTCCCCCAGGGTCCAGCGCCTTGTATTGAGACAGGCGGTGCTGGAGGGCATGGGGGCCTGTCTTTCCATTTCCTTCGGACTCTGTCTCATTGCGCCGGACCGCAGGTCCTTTTGAGAGCGGGGTTGCCCTGGTGGCAAGATGCATGCTGCGGGCAATTGCCGGCAGCAGGCCATCTTGCTGTCTCCAGGGCCTGCAGCCCCTGCCGGTCACAGGGCGAAGATGCGGTGTGGTTCTTGCAAGGTGAAGGGCGAAGGGCGGGCCGGCTACGGTTTGGTTGGCATCGAAGATCAGAGGAAGCAGGGCAATACAAAAATGAAAATGGCGGAGACCTATGGAGGAGAAACGGTGCGCGCGATTCCTGCTCCTGGCTGCTTTCGGCCAGGGCTTCTATTATGTATTGAGCGGCTTATGGGCGCTTGTCAGCATAGCGACCTTCCAGGTGGTCACGGGGCCTAAAACCGATATATGGCTGGTGAAGACGGTGGGATCGCTGCTTGTCTGTTCGGGCGGAGTCATGCTCTACTCCGCCTTTCGCCGTCACGTGCCGATGGAGACGATTTTGCTGGCTCTGGGCAACGCTGCGGTACTGATTATCATCGAGATTGTCTACACCTCGACGGGACGGATCTCGAAGGTATATCTTCTGGATACCGGTGTCGAGGTGGTGTTTGTCGTTCTCTGGCTCCTGGGGTTAAGCTGTCGGCTTGATGGAGATAGGCAAGGAGATGGTGGGTGAAGCAGACCGGTGCTGTCAAGAGACAATATGTGCTGACAAACGTCCATGAGGCAGAAGGACGACGACAAGGGCTGTTGCCAGGGTTACTTCGAGAGCTACTACGAGGGCTACTACAGGGGGTGGGTTTATGAAAATGAAAGCAGTGGTTTTGCAGGAGTTTGGCGGAGTCGAAAATTTTGTTGATGAGCAGTGGCAGGTGGCTGACCCGCAGGGCAAAGAGGTGCTTGTGCGTATACGGGCCGCCAGCGTCAATCCGGTGGACTTCAAGACCAGAAAGGGCTACCTCGGCGGTGAACCGCCGATGGTTCTGGGCGTCGATATGGCCGGAGTCGTCGAGGAGGTGGGCGATGAGGTCAAGGATCTGCGCTCCGGCGATGAGGTCTACGGCTTTATCGATGCCGAAGGCCCGGCAAGCAACGGCGCCTATGCAGAATATGTGACGGTCCCGCGCTCCTTTCTCGCACCGAAACCCGCAGGGCTCTCATTTCCCGAGGCCGCGGCTCTGGCAATGGTCGGGCTTACGGCCTACCAGTGCCTGGTGGACAAGGCCGGTGTTCGGCCGGGTGAATCTGTTTTCATAGCCGGCGGCTCCGGGGCGGTCGGCGCCGTTGCCGTTCAGCTGGCCCGCTATTTTCATGCCGGACCGATACTGACCACGGCGGGAAGCCGGGAAAGCCTTGACTATCTCACCGGGCCGCTCGGTCTGGACGGGCAGCATATAATTGATTATCGTCACCTCTCGCTTGAGGAACTGGCCGAGGAGGTTGTCGCCGCAAACAACGGCAAAGCCGTTGACGCCGCTTTCGATTTCGTCGGCGGCGACATGAAGCGGCTCTGCTGCGAGGTCATCGATTTCGACGGCCGGGTGACGACCATCGTCGAAGAGGACGATGATTTCCGCCTGCACGCTGTCAGCGGCCAAAAAAGCCCGCTGCTGTCCCGCTCGGCAAGTCTGCACACCCAGCTGTTGCTGGCCCGGGCCCGTTTCGGTCCTCCGCCCTACTGGGATATTTTTGCAGAAGAGCTGGCAACACTCGCCAAACTGGTCGAACAGGGTCATATTCTCGCCCACCGCATTCTCATGCTGGAGGACTTTTCCGCCAAGGCCATTGCCGAGGCCCATACCCGCCTGGAGGGCCGCCACGTTAACGGCAAGCTGGTGATCCCCATAGTGTAGCCCGTTTTCCACCGGAAGCGGGCACGATGGGGTCACGATGTCGCCGGAGGCGGTCACATATGATCGCGGGAGATGTCGGTGTTCCAGTTTCTGCTGAAAACCCGTTCCTCGCCCTCATAGGCATCGAGGCTGGCGCTGATGTGAAAGAACACCTCGGTGGCCGTGAGAATGGTGCGGGTTTCGGTGGTGACCTCCCAGTCTCCTCTCTTGAAGCGCCGTTTATGGCGGGTCTCGCCGCGAATGGAGGAGAAGTCGCTGCCCTGGGAGGAGTACCACTCCCTGTCCAGACGCTCGAACTCCAGATCTATTTCAGGGAGATAGTGACTGCCTTTGTCGTTTATCACCTCGAGGGTGGCGGTATCGCAATCGAGATCGCGAATGACGTGCCAGTGGTTTTTGGGGGGGCGCAGAGTCGTTGAGCGGACCATCGGCGCGGTTTCCGGCTGTTCGAAGGAGATCTTCTCATCCTCCTTGCGCCGCGGACGAACCGGCAGTTCGAGCGAGCATTTCTCCGGATAGAAGGTCAATTCCGTCGGGGACGGGGCCGGCCAGGCCATCGGCCAGTAGGATGAGGATATGGAGATTCGTATACGGTTGCCTTCGGGAAAACAATGGCCGATATGGTTCAAGGCCAGGGTGACTTCATAGGGTTTGTTGATCTCCAGCCGGCTGGGGTACTCGTGACCGTTGCGGTGGCAGAGGTTGAGCAGACCGTAGCTGACGCGAATGGCACTGCCGTCGGGGGCGACATCGGAGATGCGCGCGGCGACCATGGCCGTCGGCTGGCTCGAAGAGATCCGCAAACGGAGAACGGCGGCGCCCAGGATGTCGAAGGATTCTTCCAGAGGGCGGCTCTCGAAGACGAGGGCGCCGCCATCTTCTTCCCGCTGGTCATGCGGCATATCGGGGCCGGAGGCGTAGGCACACCATTTACCGGCATAGAGACCAAGGCTGAGAGGCGAATGAATGGAGACCGGATCGTTCTTTTCCCGAGCTTCGTCGGCAAAAAGCAGCCGGTTCGGCTCAAAAAAGAGACGCCTGGGGGTGATGTCGGCAGAGGGCCAGGACGGCTCGCCGGCCCATCGGCCGGACCTGTTTTTATACGAGGTGCTGGGCGGCATATAATCCTGAATCCAGGCGCGCAGCATGGGTTCGTCCATGATGCCGGTGTCTTTTCCCTTGAGCCAGTGGTCCCACCATCGCAGACATTCCTGCAGGAAACCGATGGCCGGGCCCGGCTGACCCAGTTCGGGATACCGGTGGCTCCAGGGACCGACCAGACCCTGCCGCGGCACGCTCAGGCCTTCGAGGAGGCGGAAGACCGAGTTGGTGTAGCCGTCGGCCCAGCCGCTGCAGGCCATGACCGGACAGCTTATGGCGGCAAAGTCCTCGCAGACCGAGGCGTGGCGCCAGTAGTCGTCCCGCCGTTGATGACGCAGCCATTTTTCCAGCCACAGGCCGCTGCCCTGCAGCCGTTCCATCCACATGACCCGCCACCTCTCGCCGACGACTTCCGGGTCCGGAGGGCAGGAATTGTAGGAGAACATGGTGGCGGCCCAGGAAAGGTTGTCTCCCAGCAGGCAGCCTCCCATGTAATGGACATCGTCGGCGTAACGGTCGTCGCTGGAGCAGACGGTGACGACGGCGCCGAGTTCAGGAGGGTTGAGGGCGGCAATCTGCAGGCCGTTGAAGCCGCCCCAGGAAAGACCGATGATGCCGACCTTGCCGGTGCACCAGGTCTGGGCGGCCAGCCAGCGGAGAATCGCCACTCCGTCCTGCTGCTCCTGGAGCAGATACTCATCTTTGAGCACTCCTTCGGAATCACCGCTGCCGCGGATGTCGACCCTGAGGCAGGCGTAGCCGTGACCGGCGAAGTAGCCCATCTGCATGGAATCCCGGGAACGGGTATTGTCCCGTTTGCGGTAGGGAATGTATTCGACGATGGCCGGAACCGGTTCTTCTTCGGCCCCCTCGGGCAGCCACAATCTGGCGGCCAGCTGGGCGCCGTCGTCCATGGGAATCCAGATGTTTTCGAAAATCGTGACGGAGTGGGGGAAATCTCTGCGTATGTTCATTTTTTCAGTTCCTCAACTATTGATAGTTTCGTAAAAAGTCATCTTTTTTGTCATTCCGGCGAAGGCCGGAATCCATAACTAGCTAAAAAAACTGGATTCTGAATCAAGTTCAGAATGACGAAATGGCTGACTTTGAGGTTTTTACGAGTTCGTCAACTATTTTCAGGTGCAAAAAAAAACCTTCCTGCCGGATGAGCTCAGATGTTGCTGTCCCGGGGGGGGAAGACCATGCTGAACTCATTGACCGGCAAGGTTCTGGTACACAAATATCCGTTTTGAGCTCGCCAGCCGGCGGGCATAATTCACCTGCAAGAACCTTACTCATCATGGTAAACATCGGCCAGGCAAAAGCCAGGAGTTAGCTCGTCAGCGTCCGGTAAAGCCTCGAGTTTCCCGGGCTCCAGCGGTTTTTGCTCTTTTCATCGCCGGAGCCGAGTGGTGCTGTCTCCTGAAAAAAGTGTTTTAACTTCTTTGATTTCCAGTGCTACAATGACGGCAGTGGATACAGAAAAGGTTTTTTCATTTTGCTGATTGGAGGAAAATATGTCTTCGGCCACAAGGGAGAATCCCTATAGCTTCGACACTTTCATAGACTGGCGAAACCGGATCGACTATTACGGCGATGACGACTTTATCCAGCAGGTGGTGAAACATTTTGCCGGTAAAGACTGGCAACGGGTTGATGAGGCGGCCCGTCGGATTTCGGCCAGGGCCTCTTTCCGCTGGCGCGATCTTGCCGATGAAGCGGCACGGCCGGAAAACAGGCCCTATGTGCTTCACTATGACGGGCACAATCATCGGATCGACCGCATTGTCCGGCCCATGGAATCACGGGTCATGGAGGGCGAAGTCTTTGGCGAAGCCATTTTTTCCGCGGCTGTCCCGGCCATGGAGCGGCTGGTTAAAATGTATTTGATCTATCAGAACGGCGAAGCCTGTACGGCCTGCCCGCTGACATGCACCGAAGGTCTGGTGGCCATCCTCGAGGCCTTTGCCGATACGCCTGAAACCAGGAATATCCTGGCGCACTGCAAGGAGGGGGTTGACGGAGATTTCGCCATTGGCGCTCAGTTTCTCACGGAAATCCAGGGTGGATCGGACGTGCCCGCCAATGTTCTCGAGGCGAAAGAGGAAGACGGGCAGTGGCGCCTTTACGGTACCAAGTTTTTCTGCTCGGTTACCCATGCCGATTATGCCGTCGTTACCGCCAAGCCCGCCGGCAGTGAAAAAGTAGGGATATTTGTGATGCCGTCCTGGCTGCCGGGTGATAAGGAAAAAGAGCGGCGCAACGGTTTCACCGTTGACCGGCTCAAGTGGAAGATGGGGACCTCGGAGCTGCCGACGGCGGAGATGACCTTCAACGGTGCTCTGGCCTCTCCGGTGGGCTCCCTGGAGAGCGGACTGGCGACCGTGGTCGGTATTGTCCTTACCTGTTCACGTCTGACCGTAGGCCTCTCCGGCGCGGCGATGATGACCAGGGCCGCCCGCGAGGCCAAAGAATACAGCGCCTTCAGGGAGGCCTTCGGCCGGCCCATCAAGAGCTTTCCGATGGTGGCGGCCCAGATTGCCGAGTTGGAGAAACATGCCCGGCGCTCGACCGCCGCCGCTTTCAAGATTTACCAGTGCTATTCCGCCCTCGATGGCCGCATCAAGGTGGGTATCGATATGCAAGAAGCCGAGGATCTGCGCCGCCGGCGCTTTGAGGTGCGCGAGCTGGTAATGCTGCAGAAAATCACCGCCTCGTGGGATGCCGTCGATCAGTTGCGCACGGCCATGTCGATTTTCGGCGGCCACGGCGTCATGGAGGATTTCAGCTCGCTGCCGCGGCTTTACCGCGATGCGGCGGTCAACGAACTGTGGGAAGGACCGCGCAACGTTCTGCTCAGTCAGATCCACCGCGATCTCGTACGGGTGAAATCGTGGTATCCGCCGGCGGCGTTTGTCCGCAGTCTTCTCGGCGGTGCCGGTGATGAGGTCGTCGCCCCTCTGGCCTCGGAAATGGAAGCGCTGGTAGATTACACCGATCTCACCGACCCCCGGCAGGCCGGAGCCAGGGATATCTGCCGACAATGGGACAGCTTCTGTCACCGCCTGTTCCATGCCTATCAGGATCTGGCCAGGGCGGAAGTCGAGGCTTTCTGAAGCCAGACATCTTTGTAAATCTTTATTGTCCCCTCAGCTGATTCCGCCTTTTCTTCGGCCCTGCGGCAGAGCAGCGGGCGGCAAACCGACGGTACTGCCGGCGTCTTCAGGCGCTCTATAACGAGGTTTGTTTCAATCATAATCAGTAATTTTATTGCTATCGCACCCCCCTGCCGGAGTGTTTGCTGGCCCAGCAGGAAGGTCTTGGTGTGTGATTGTCAGGCAAAGGATTCCACCGCCATCGGATACCAGCGCTGCGGCAGCCGCCGTCTGCGGGAGGAGAGGCGGGGAGGGAGTGCGGTTTTGTCGGCGGCCGCGGTCTTTCCGGGCTTCTTCTCGCTTCGCAGGGGCTGGATATAACGCTTCAGCCTGGTGTCGGCTGCTCCCTGGATGTGGAGATTGTCGACCTGTACCAGCGGTCCCTTGATCAGGACCGGCATCGCTATCATCAGGTTTACCGCATCTTCCCAGCTGAGCAGCAGCGGGTCGATCTCCCCTGTTCTGATCGCCGGGGCGGAACAATCCATGATCTGCAGGACCTCGCGGCCGCGAACGAAGGGCAGCAAGCTCTCCCGGGTCCAGGTTCGGGAAAGGATATCGTAGCACTCGAGGTGATTCCCGGCATTGTTCAGGGCGGTCTTCTGTTGCTCACTGCTGGTGCATCCTGTTTTTGTGAAAAATATCATCTCTGCCATGGCGATCCTCTTTTGAAGTGTATGTGCAATCAGGTCAGCTTCAGGTCAGATGTGGTACTTCAAGAGCTGTGCCAGCAGATGATGACTTTTTATTATCCTTTGATATTAGTAGCTTGTTTGCTTGCAAATGGAAGTGCGTCCGGTATGGTGCTGCCGGAACCGCCGCCGCTACATACAAAAAGGTAGAAAATCTACACAATGGTCGGGCGGGCAAACGCCAGCGTTCACTCTTTGAGGATGCCGCGGCGGAAGGCGTCGATGCCCATGGCCTCGATCATGAAGCCGATGCGGGCCCGCTTGGAGTTTTCTCGGTAAAAGGCCAGGGTTTTTTCGATTATCTCCAGGGCCTCCTCCCCGCTTACATCTTCGACGAGCACATCGGCAAGGCGGGGCTTGATGCCGCCCATGCCGCCGACCAGCACCGTCCAGCCATCGGCGGTGCCGTAGAGGGAGATATCCTTGATGCAGTTCTCCCCGCACTGGATCTTGCAGCCGCTGACAGCCATTTTCATTTTGCTGGGCTGGGGTTTGCCATGGTATTTGCCGTCGAGCTTCATGCCCATGTCGATACTGTCCTGCTTGGCCAGCCGGCAGAATCTGGTGCCCGGGCAGACCTTGACGCTGCGCACGCAGAGCCCCACGGCATGACCCGGTTCGGCGCCGAGATCGGCCCAGATAGCGTCCACATCTTTTTCGTCGATGCCTATCAGGGCGATACGGGCGGCACTGGTGATCTTCAAGGCCGGGATCTGGTATTTTTTGGCTACTTCGGCAATTTTTTCCAGTTGCTCCGGGGTTACCAGGCCGCAGGGAATATGCGGCGCAATGGCATAGGACTGCTTGTCCCGTTGCAGGATGACTCCTTTTTCTCCGTCTTTGAGCATGGGCGCATCTCCATTGTCAATATGGTCAGGGAAGGGTAAATCAGACACTCTACTCGAAAACGCTGTGATTGCAAAGTGACAGAGCTCTGCTAAAGCTTGCTTTTACATCGCCGAAGGCGTTCATTACCGGGAAGGGAGGGCAGGAGAAACAGGGGCGGGTATATCCCGGCAGGTAAGGAGGCGGCGGGGAAGGAACGCTCCGGAGCCTTCCACCGCCGCCCGTTGCGATTGTCTGCCGAATGTGACGGTATTAGTCCGCCAGCGTTACTATCGACCTCGCGACCAATTCGCGTCCCTCGAGGAAATCATTGTCCATCCAGCCCCTGACGCGGACCCGGTCGCCGATATCGAGCTGTTGATAGCCTTCGTCGTCGAGAGGATCATAGGGCAAGGCGTCCGTTTCCACCATTATTCCGTCGCCTCCGGTATAGAGGACAAATTCCTCATCGCCGGCTATGCCGGTGATGGTTCCCTCCACCACGGTCTCTGATACATAGACGGGATAGGATATGGTCGGGCTTGTATATACACGATAATCTTCGTCGTCGACGGGACTGGCGTAAAACGTGGTGTTGAGATTCTCAACATAGACACTTCCGGCTTCGATCGTCCGTGTCTCAAAGAGGTCGTCGTCGATTCTTCCAGAAACCGTGACCTTGTCTCCGAAAACGAGCTTGTAGGCATCGGCGTCCCGATCGCCGTCGTCCATTTCCACGGTGATGGTGTCCTCGCCGTAATCGAGAACGAAGCTGTTAGGATCCACGTCTGTGACGGTGCCGCTGACGCTGATCCAGGAATCGTCGGGAGCGGTCTTCGGGTCTTCGGCCATGGCCGCAGAACAGGTAAATACCAGTCCCAGGGCGAGTATGCCGAAGGGCCTATACGTTTTGCGTTCGATGTGGGGGGTGTTGAAAAACATGTCGCATTCCTCCTTGTCTGGTTGATGAATTTCTCCACAGCACATTTTTCACTCGCTTGCGTTTGCCTCCAGGACTGCCTGCCAATGGTCGGTTGAGATCATGCCGACTCTTTGTCTTTATGTGCTGCCGTAAGAGGCCGACCGGAAGCGTTGTTGTTACAGGGAGGCTAATTGCAAAAACTTTTCCAGTTTGCCGATATACCTGTTGAAAAAAAATCCTGGAAGGCAAGGATCAAATATATGCAAGAGAAAATATAACTGTGATATTAGTTGAATATAGCGTTGTCTAAGAGATGGAAAAGAGTTGCTGGCAGTGCCGTCCGGCAGTGCGGAGAGGACCGCGGGACGGAAAGGCCCTTCTGATCTGCGGCGGAGTCGTCGTGTATTTCGGGACCGGCTCCGGTGTTTTCGGATGAGGTGCCGGGATGGCCATGATGAGCGGTAGTGTCATACACTGATTTTGCGGCTGTGAGCGGCATTAAGCTTGTCCATGACTCCAGCCAGGGCTTTCATGCGAAACGGCTTGGTCTTCATGCCGCTCTGTGAGGTATGCTTTTTGCATATTTCGGTTCAATCGTGCAATCGTGGATAAATTGCGCAGGTGGATTCCATGGCGGATAACGACCGCTGTGGTGGGGGAGCGACAGCTGCGGTGGCGCCGAAGAGACCCCAAGGCGATTTTCCATCGGAGTAACCAGCTGTCACCAGCCATTTCTCCCCACCGCTGAGATCCGGCCGGATTCTTCATGGAGGCTGACAGCGGTGAAACGCGGAATATACTACTTTTAGGGGGGGCAATGTATAAAGACTTCTACACTCTGTCGGAAATGCCCTTTACCATCAATACCAATCCCCGGTTTCTCTGGCTGGGAGAAAAACACCAGGAGGCTCTGGCGCATCTCAAATACGGATTGCTGGAGGCAGATGGCTATGTCGTTTTGACCGGTGATGTCGGTGTTGGCAAAACAACTCTGGTCAACGCCCTTCTGGCCGATATTGACGATTCGGTACTGACCGTCAGTCTCAGTCATCCGACATTGGCCGTCGATGAGTTTTTTCGGTTCCTGGCAAGAAGCTGGGGCGGGCCTGCCAGTGTCAGTGGCAAAGAGGAGTTCCTTTTTTTCTTCAAGGAATTTTTGCAAACAACCCGGAGAGAGGATAAGACGGTACTTCTTATCATCGACGAGGCCCATAGGCTCTCCGAAGAGCTTCTTGAGGAAATCCGGCTTCTGTCGAATATGGAGGTAGAGGGGAGCAGGCTTATCAATATCTTCTTCGTCGGGCAGAATGAACTCAAGGACATACTCACACGTCAGTGTTTTCGTGCTCTGCGGCAGAGAATAACCCTTTTTTACGATATCGAGCCTCTGAGTCTGCAGGAAACAGCCCGGTATATCAGACACCGTTTGCACATTGCCGGCGGTGAGGCGTCCTTGTTCAGCAGGGAGGCGATACGAAAGATTTACGATTTCACCAAGGGGTATCCCCGGCTCATTAATATCCTCTGCGGTCGGGCCATGCTCACCGGCTATGTCCGGGATCAGCATCATATCGATGGTGCCATGGTTGCCGAATGCACTGAAGAGCTCAAGTTCCTTGACCCCTGGTCGACGGATATCCGGGGCGCCGAAGATCTTACCTATCAGCAGCAACTCAGGCAACAGGTCATTATGCCGGGGCTGCGGCAACCGGATGACATCGACTCTCAGCCCCAGGAGTCCGAGCATCCCCGACGACAGTCCTTGCCGGTGGAGAAAAACCTCGGGGCGGTAAGACGGCGGAAAGCAGGGGCGCTGTCTGCCGGTCTCCTTCTTGTTGCAGTTTTCGCCGGAATATTTGCCGTCAATCCCTTTCGGCAGGAAAAAAAAGAATGGCTGGAAAAATTCGAGCCTCGGGAATGGCTTGCCGTTTCGGCAAGTTTTTTGGCGGAGAAAACCCCGCCCCGTCTCGTAGCTCTGTTTAAACCGAAGGAAAAGCCATTTCCGGCCTCATTTCCGGCCTTAGAGGCTGAGCCAGCCGCCGGTGAGAGTGAATTGCGCCAGGAACAAGAGCAGGCCGGGTCTTTGCCGGCGGATGGCGCCGTTGACGAAGAGGCGGCGGTCGCTGCCAATGGGAGTCAGCAGCCCGATCCTGCTCAAGAGATAAAGCATGTTGAGTTGCCCGAGCGTGCAACGGCAAAAGATCCGGAGCAGGCCCAGGCTCCGCCGCCTAAAATAGAAGTATCTGTGGAGGCGGAAACCGAATCTCTCTGGGAGCTTGCCTCCGCCGCACTGACCAATAACAACTTTCAAACAGCCATAGATCTGCTTGAGTCGACCGACGCAGCGGATCTGCAAGGCTCTGAGCGCTATGGCAGGCTCTATTCCAGGGCCTTGGTCGGCAGGGCCGAGAAGATTCTGGCCGCTTCACCGCAAGAGGCTGAATCTCTTCTGCACAGGGCCCTGGAGGCCAACAGAGACAACGGCAGGGCCAGTTTTGTATTGGCTAAGATCTACACCGGGCAAAAGAACTACGCTTCAGCGATTACAGCCTATCAGAAGGCAGGCGAGATCGATCCGGACCAGCCGGATTCCTTTTTCAATCTCGGCTTTCTCTATGCCGCAACAGGTATTTATGACAAGGCCGAACAAAACTTCATCCGCGCCATTGCCCTTGATCCTCCTTACCTTGGCAAGGCGCTGTTCAATCTGGCAGTGATTCAGGAGAGACTCGGCAAGCGTGAGGCCAGCCTCGAAAACCTGCAGCGGGCGAAGCTCCACAGTCCAGAGAATAACAAGATCGAGCAATTCATGGAGAAAATACTGGCCCAGGAGGAGAGGAAGCAATGAGACCTGTACAGGCAGCGGCATTGTTGCTGGCGATTCATATCGGGGTTTTGAGCAGCTGCGGCCGGGTTGCTCCTCCGGACCGGATGGGGGATGAGCCGCAGTCTCTTCCACCGGCGGCGACCGGGGAAAAACCATTTGTTCATGAGGTCGGCAGAAGGGGTGAGAATCTGACGCTGATCAGCAAATGGTATACAGGCTCGGCAGGCAACTGGAAGGCTGTCGTCCGGGCCAATCCATCAATAGAGCCAAGACGTATACGTATCGGCGAGAGGATAGTCATCCCCGCGGAGCTTCTGCAGAGACGCGAACCCATGCCTGCCGATTACACCATCCGTGCTGCCCGGCAAACAGAAAAAATGGTCCCCGCTCCATCGGAGGACAACAGGAGTGAAGGCGTTGACCTTTTCGGACCGGTTGACAGCACAGGCAGTGCCGCCGGTCAAGATGATGACACCGAGGCGATACTCGAAAACCTCGAACAGTGATCGCCCATCCCGCCGACTTCGATGACTTTTCACGAGATAATCATCGCGTAAAAAATCACACATAATATCCGGGGGGAGAGATAAGGGGGAGCCAGCAATGATCATCTGCAGCCTCCCCGGCACCAGCACAGGCAGCCGGGAGAACGCTCGAAAAGTTGCAGGCTAAAAAAAAGAAGATTAGCAACGTTGTCCGGTTTCGTTACCTTAAAAAAGGATAACGCCCAGTATGCCGAGGACGGCGATGCCTATATCGATTACGCCCAGGATGATAGCCACTATGCTCATGAGTCCGCCGCCGATTTTCGGCGAAGCGGCCATGAGCACTCCGAGTATGCCCGCCCCCACTGCCACCAGGGCGACAAGCAGCGCCCATACCGGACTGCCGGTGAAGGTGAGGATGAAACTGACGATGGCCGCGATAAGAGCAATGGTTGCGGCACTGCCTGCTTTCTGGTCTGCCATGTATACCCTGTGGTTGAGATTGTCACCTGCACCCATTCCCTGCTGCACGGAACATGAGTGGTCTGCACCGAGGCAATTGCTGTCTTTTTCGCCGGCAAGAACCGGGGGAAAAGTTGCCTGTCACTATGCATCTTCTATACCATCCCTGCGGCACTTGCACAATCCCATGCGATGATGTGGGTCGTCCCTGGCTTTCCTCCGCCATAATCGCGTCAACGGCGAAGGGCAAGGTGCCGCCGGGATGCCTGGAGTTTCGCTCGCCTCATCCATGCAGTGAAGAAGAGCCGGCAGCAGTTTTGGGTGGAGAAAAGAATATTTCCATACTCTTGGGAGAGAAAAAAGGCGGGTAAAAAAAAAAGGGTGCCGAACGGCACCCTTTTTCTGCGCAGAAATGAATGGAACGTTTAATACATTGATTTCATTTCATTGTTCCTGGAGTTACGAGAAAGAACTAGTAATCTTTTTTCTGGTTCTCGCCGGTGTCGGACTCGAGATTCGTCTCTTTATCGTCGTCCATCCCCTGGTCCTTCATGGAGGTGCTGTCCTTCTGCTGCTTGTCGTCCTCATCCCAGGCGGGGGAGACGCCGTAGTGGTTTTGCAGATCACGCTGGAACTGGCTGTCGTCGGCGACATCGGTCTGCTTGGGGGCGGTTTCCAGCATGCTCTGGTCGACGGTAAGAATAGCGCGGTCTTCTTCAAAGCGCAGGGCTTCGAAGGCTACGGGAATTTCTTCATCGCCGATTCCGAGGATACCTCCCTGGGAGAGAATGACGTACCTGATTTTTCCACTTTGCTCGTCGATGGCCACCTCTTCTATCTCGCCAAGTTCCTCACCGTTTTGCGAGTACACTTCGAGTCCCTCGATTTCTTCGGCAGTCATCATCCCCATATGCTGGGAAGACTCGGAGCCCATGGCGGCGCTTTGGCTTTCCTTTTCAGAATCGGTCTTCATTGCATCGCCGGCGGCGAAGACGGGCACAGCCAGGGCAAGCATAGCTGCAGTAGCAATGAAGAAGAGTAGTGTCTTTTTCATGATAATCCTCCGTTGTATAGTTGTACTTTCTGAAGTTTTCCATCCATTCTGCAGTGTGTCACTGAAAATGCTGTAGCTTCCCGAAAAGCGGTATGTGGCGGGAAAAGACAGTTGTGTCTGGTTTTGCAAGGAGCGTGCCGCTGCAAGAGATTTTTAAGAAGCATAAGGTAACAGCTTGGCATTGTCTGCAATAGAGAACGGCCGGTACTGCCGTTTGCCGATGGCGCCGGACGTGTGTCTTGCAGGGCGGGATTTGATCCTGCCGCACAGGATTTGATCCTGCTGCACGAAATGGGAGGGCTCCGGGGAAAAAGGCTGCCTCCGGCGGGCGATAGGGCATTGACCATGCAGAGAGGCCAAGGTCTTGGAGGCGATGGCGATTGCCGCGACTGCGCTCTGCAATGCCGGCACTGCAGCTCTGCTGCCTGGGCATGCTTAATTTCGATTCAGAGGGCTATGATTTCGTTTACCGCAGAAAAACAGAAGGACAGTTTGGAAAATTATTCGGAGTCGATTCTGGAGACCAGGGAGAGATGATCAAGCCTTGTCATCTTGAGAAGATCGCTGTCGGCCGCCAGGGTGCGGGGGAGGATAATGGTTATGCCGTAGCCCGAATCGAGTAGATTGAGGCGGGAGCGGGAGCCAGAATTGTTCTCTTCTGTAATGGAGGCTGAGTTTAGGTATCCATGGTTGCTGTCGATATAGGTATGGATATCCTCAATATGATTGAGTCCGATGGTGAACAGCGCAGAGTGGTTGCCGATTGTGCCCCGGTGGTATTCCTTTTCTATTACTGCGGGAATTTTTTGAAGTATTGACGCCGTGCGCTTCTCCTGAAGGGAGCGGAGCTCCTCGGCTATGGGGCGGACATTTTCGCTTTTTCTGCCGGCAGTATTCAGACTTTTCAGACAGGTGCGCACGGCATTGTAGATTTTCCGGTCCTCGACCTGTGAGGCCGGCAGACGCAAATACTCCATGAGCAGCATCTCGGCGTTGACGAATGTTGTGGTGGAGCCGAGCTTTTGTCGCAGAAAATCATTGTCCAGCCGGGGCGAAGGCAGCCTGGTGCTGTGATAAACGCTGGTGTCGCCATACTCATGGCTTTTTTCCTCATTTCTGAAGTAGCCTTCAGGCAGAAGCAAATTGACATCAACGTTTTTATGCAGCCATTCACCTATACGGTATATTTCCATCTGGGTATGGACGATAGAGCTGGGGCCGGCCAGTGTTTCCGGACTCCGGTGACCTATGCCGATAATATAGAGCTGTCGCGGACTGTCGGCGTTTATCCGGTAGATGGTTTTGCCGTATTCGTCGGGCATGTCGAGAAAACCCGCTGGCGTGGAAGCGTGGGCCATCCGTCCCGCTGACAGTGCCAGGACCATAACCGGGAAGAGCAGTATGACGACGCCGGCAAGATGCCGGAGCATGGAGGTGGTTGTGCTGTTGATGCGGTGGGAGAGGTGCTGGAAATACTGTCGCTGCTGCATTGGTCCGCCCCTGTCACCGCTCATCTTTGCAGGACAGGGAGAAAGTTGCAGAACAGGCATCGACATCCGTATCTGGCAATCCCGCTGTCGTAGGGAACGACCCCTTTAGACCGGTGATTTTGCGCCTTCATCTTTCGATGAATTAGCCTTTTTCAGATAACTGCTGAGATAACTGATAGTTATTCTCAATTTGCCCGCTAACATTACCATAGCAGTATACAGCTGTCAAAGTTAAAGTGAGGCAATGATCGCCGGAAGGGGCGGTGCAAGGCGAGGTGATGGCGATTATGTCGGAGCGGGAGGCGTTTGATAATAAATGTCCACTTGCTCCATGGCAGGATGTTTTCAGTCGAAGAACCCGCGAAAGCGCTGAATGGCCAGGGATGGCACGCATATTGAATGCACTATTTCATGGTGAGTTTCCTCAGGACAGCTTTTTGGGGGGAATTCAATGGGATTGCAAAGAAAAAAAGGAGAACTGTTATGTTGCAGAACACGAAAAAGGTGTCGGTGGCGCTGGTATTGCTGGTACTGCTGGTACCGCTATTCTCAGGCTGCTATACTCCTGCGGGACGATCGGCCGGAGAGGTGGTCGACGACACAACCATCGGCACCAAGGTAAAGGCCAAACTGTTTGACGAAGATAAACTCAGCGGTTTTGCCATAGACGTCAAAACCTTCGAGGGAGAGGTTACTCTCACCGGTGCGGTTGATTCCTTGGAACATAAGCAGCTCGCGGAGCAGATAGTGCGGTCGGTCAGGGGGGTTGCAGGCGTCAACAATCTTTTGCGTCTCAAAAAATGATAGTCTCGTAAAAAGTCATCTGGGCTCTGGAAAAAGCTCGATATATTAGGCGCGGTAACTGAAACGGTGA
>JBEPWT010000034.1:0-23120 GCA_041642275.1 Desulfopila sp.
GGATAATAACCGATGAGGCAAGAAAGCGGGGTATCGGCGTCGAAATTCTCGACGGTGAAAACGGCTACTTCCAGCTTTCGCTGGGCGGCAGAGCCATAATCTGCCGCGAATCCCTCTCGGAGCTGACCACCGCCATCGCCATGAGCCGCTGCGATGACAAATGCGTGACCCAGGCACTGTTGCGCAGCGTCGATCTCAAAGTTCCGGCCCAGGAAATCGCCGGTTCGAGCCGACAGATGGAGGACTTTCTCAGCCGTTATCCCCGTGTGGTGGTCAAACCGGCACAAGGTGAACAGGGCGAGGGGGTTTTCGTCGACCTCGACCATATCGATCAGCTCCAAAAAGCCGTCGCCGCCGCCGCCGCTTTCAGCAGCAAGGTCATAGTCGAGGAGTATGTTGAAGGCCAGGATCTGCGCATCATTGTCATAGACAATGAGGTGGTGGCCGCCGCCGTCCGCAGGCCGGCACGAATCAGAGGCAATGGCGCCTTGAGCATCCGTGAACTCATCGCCAAACAAAGCAGAAGGCGCGCCGCCGCCACCGGCGGCGAAAGCACCATCCCCGTCGACGATGAAACCATCCGTGCCGTCGCCCGGGAAGGATACGCCCTCGACGATGTCCTCGAAAACGATCGGGAGATCGATGTCCGCAAGACCGCCAACCTGCATACCGGCGGCACCATCCACGACGTAACCGACGATCTCCATCCGCGCCTGGCCGCCGCCGCCGTAACCGGCGCCAAGGCCTTGCAGATTCCGGTGGTCGGTTTCGATTTCCTGGTCAGCGACGTCACCGAGCCAGACTATGTCATCATCGAAGCCAACGAGCGGCCGGGACTGGCCAACCACGAGCCGCAGCCAACCGCGGAAAAATTCGTCGATCTGCTTTTCCCTCAAACAAAACATGCGGAGGTGTAGCCCTTGCAAGAGCATATCGACAATCAGTATCTTCTCAAAATATTGGAAAAATTCCTCAAGATCGCCAGCCCCAGCGGCATGACCGACGATATGGTGCGCGCCGTTTGCGAAGAGCTGAACATTATGGGCATCAGCTACGAACTGACCAGGCGCGGGGCTATACGCGCCCATATAAACGGGAGGAAGAAGCAGCCCCGCCGGGCGGTGGTGGCCCATCTCGACACGCTCGGCGGCATGGTCAAGGGTCTTAAAAAAAACGGCAGGATAGCCGTCGTCCCCGTGGGCACCTGGTCGGCCAGATTCGCCGAGGGGGCGCGGGTGACGATCCACAGCGACGACGGCAGCAACTACCGGGGTACCATCCTCCCTTTGAAAGCCTCGGGACACTGCTACAACACGGAGGTGGACGAGCAGCCTTCAAGCTGGGAGAACCTGGAAATCAGGTTGGATGAAAAATGTTCAACACTGGACAGATTGTGGAATCTTGGACTTCGCGTCGGCGACTTCGTCTCCATCGACACCGCCCCGGAAATGGACACCAACGGCTTTATAAACAGCCGTTTCCTCGACGACAAGGCCGGCGTCGCCGCTATTCTGGCGGCGGCAAAGGCCCTTATAGACAGCGGCATGACACCGGCGCTCGACTGTTATCTGCTGTTTACCATCTCAGAGGAAGTGGGGATCGGCGCCTCGCACGTCCTCATGGGCGACGTGGCGGAGATGGTCACCATCGACAACGGCACCATCGCTCCGGACCAGAATACCTGCGAGTTCGGCGCCACCATCGCCATGAAAGACTCCAGCGGTCCCTTCGACTTTCACCTGAGCAAGCATCTCATCGATCTCTGCGCCGAACATGAGCTCGAATTCAGCCGCGATGTATTTCTTCACTACAGGAGCGATGCCGCCGCAGCGCTCCAGGCCGGCAGCGATATCCGTACCGCCCTGGTCTGCTTCGCCCTCGATGCCAGCCACGGCTACGAACGCACCCACATCCAGTCCCTGACCACCGTCTCGGCTCTCATAAGCGCCTACATCTGCTCCTCGCCGCTCTTTTCCGAGGAAAAAAACGTCATCGGACCGGAAAAGAAGTATCCGCTCATCAGCCGTCACTCGGAGATGAAACCGCAGTGAGAGTGTTTTTTTTGCCTCTGCACGAAACGGTAAAAAGGCGAAGGCGAGGCCTTCAGGGGAAAAACCTGATGTACGGACGGCCATCTCCTGCAGGCCAACCATTCTTCCCTTCAGGCGCATGAAAAGAGAGAGGCGGAAGCCACTACTACCCCGGATATTTGCCCTCGATATATTCTTTGAGATACCTGTTCTCGACCTCTTTTTCCCGCACCTGGGCCTTGACCACATCGCCGATGGAAATCAACCCCTTCAACTCGGGACCCTCAAGAATGGGAACGTGACGGATCCGGTTTTCCGTCATAATCGCCTGGATGTAATCAATATCGTCATCGAGACTGGCAACAATCAGGTCCCTGGTCATGATCTCATGCACCTTGAGATCCTTGATCTTCTCCATATCGTTGAGAACGATAAGAAGAATGTCACGCGGGGCGATAATCCCCTGTATCTGATCATTTGAGTCGACCGCAAGAAGCGAGCCTATCTTGTTGGCCGAAAAAATCGCCAGGGCCTCGAGCAGAGAATTGTCAACGTGACAGGTGACGACTCTGCGTCCTTTCTTTTCCAGAATCTCTCGAACTTTCATATCTTCAGGCTCCTTTTTGCCGAAGAGATGTCTTGTGTTTTGACCTTGCCTCTTTCAGTATAGCAGCAGCCCTGCTAGACGCCAAGGGGCAGCAGGGCAAAGGCGAAGACACACACCACCAGGATCAGGGTGCACAGCGGGGCAAATGGTGAACTCTCCGTTATAAAATCATCCTGTGCTTCGTAAAAATACATGGTAATCACCAGCCGCAGATAATACCACATGGAAACGACGCTGCTGACAATCGCCAGGGCGGCAAGCATGGTCTGTTCTGCATGGATGGCATTGATGATGATATAGAGCTTGCCCATAAACCCGACCGTCGGCGGCAGTCCGGCCATGGACAGCAAAAAGACGGTGATAGCCGCTGCCGAATAGGGACGAACCTTGGCCAATCCTTTGAAATCATCGAAATTCTGTCGTTTTTCCCCCTCACCGCTGAGGTAGGAAAGGGCGCAGAACATGCCCAGCGTGGCAACGGCATAGGCAGCCAGATAATAGAGCAGGACGCTATCGCTGAAATCTCTGCTGGTAAAGGCCACCAGCGCCACCAGCAGATAGCCGCTATGAACGATGCCGGAGGCGGCAAGCATTCTTTTGAGGCTGTTCTGGCCGATGGCGATAAGATTGCCGGCGAACATGGTGAAGACGGCAATCCAGAAGAGATATTCGACCCAGGAGGCCTGGAGGCCGTGGTCGAGCATGAGAAAATTGGCGAAAAAAGCAAATACCGCCGCCTTCAGCGCCGTGGCCATAAAGCCGGTGACCGGCAGAGCGGCGCCGTCATAAACATCCACCACCCAGGCATGAAAGGGAAAGGCCGCGACCTTGAAAAGCAGGGCAATGAGTATCAACAGACTGCCCACCGCCAGCAAGGGCTGGTCGAAAAAGCCGCCGGCGGCAATGACCCCGCCGATAACGGCGAAATGGGTGCTGTTGGCCCCGCCGTATATCAGCGCACCGCCCATGGCATAGAAGCCGCCGGCAAAGGCGCCGAGCATCAGGTACTTGAGCAGCGCCTCGGTGGCCCTGACATTTGTCCTGTGCAGACCGACCAGGACGTAGATGGCCAGTGACAGTATTTCCAGGGCTATGAAAGCGGTGATGAGTTCCTGGGCCATGGTCAGCAGCAGCATGCCGCAGGCGGCAAAAGCGGTAAGGGCGTAGTATTCGAGTTTGCAGAAGTGGTTCTGCCGGAAGTAGGTGGTCGAACTCATACAGGTGAAGAAACCGCAGGCGGTGATGATCAGACCGACAACCTGGGTGAAGGTGTTGCTCACCATCATGGAATTGAATATATCGGCAAAAACGTAGGTGTCCCCAGCCGTGAGGCCTGCCAGTTGCACAACGAAGGCGAGCAGGAATACCGCCATGCCGCCATAACCGGCAATCTCTTTTTCGACATTTTCGAAGGCGGCGAGCAGCATCAGCGAAATGGCGCCGGCGCCGACGATAAGCAAGGGCAGCAAGAGTAAAAAGTCTGTCATATCGTTTCCCGTCTCAGTCTGTGATGGTGATGTATGGTAATTCGACAGCCGTGCTCTCGGCAAGCGCGGGCTCTCCCGTGGTAATCATCTGGATAATATGCTTCTGGGCAGCGGGTTCTATTTTGGCAATGAATGGCTGTGGATAGATGCCCATGACCAGTATGAGAACGATCACCGGCAGAAATACCAGGGTTTCATAGGCCGACAGATCCTTGAAGGCGGCCGTTTTGCCGGTGGGTTTTTCAAAAAAGACCCGCTGGAACATCCAGAGCATATAGCAGACGCCGATAACCAGAGTGGCAGCGGCAAGGATGCCGACGAGCATATTGTATTTGACGGCACCGAGAATGATCAGAAACTCGCCTATGAAACCGCTGGTTCCCGGCAGTCCGCAGGAGGCCAGCATAGCCACGGCGAAAAAGGTTGCGAAAATCGGGGCACTGTAGGCGACGCCGCCAAAATCCTCGATTTGCCGGCTGTTGCCGCGCTCCTCGAGTATGCCGGCAAAAAGAAAGAGGATTCCGGTACTGGTGGCATGGGCGACTATCTGAAAGAGGGTGCCGGTGAGGGCCTGCACATTCATGCAGAACACGCCCAGGGCGATAATGCCCATATGCGAAGCCGAGGAGTAGGCGAGCATACGCTTGAAATCACGCTGGCCGATGGCGGCGATGCCGCAGTACATCAGACCGATGACGCCGAGATAGGCGAAAATAACTGCGTACCTGGCCATCTCTGCCTCAAACACAGGCACCACCAGGCGGATGACGCCGTAGACGCCTATTTTGGCCATTATGGCTGAGAGAATAAAGGTGGTCGAGGTCGGCGCCTCGCTGTAGGCGTCTGGCAGCCAGGTATGAAAAGGAAACAGCGGGATTTTGATGGCAAAAGCCGCCATCATGCCGACAAAGGCCAGAAGAGCAAAACCGCCGTGCAGGTCGAGGACGGCCATTTTCGCTATTTCAAAACTCCATACCCCGGTCTGGGCCTGATAACTGACGGCGAGATAGACAAGGGCCGCCAGCATCAGCAGCGACCCGGAGATGGTATAGATGGTGATCTTGATGGTCGCCGCAATCCTTTTCTCTCCTCCCCAGAGGCCGATCATAAAGAAGATCGGCAGCAGCATGATCTCCCAGAATACATAAAAAAGGACGAGATCGGCGGCAACCACCGCCCCGACCATGGCGC
Source organism: Desulfopila sp. (assembly GCA_041642275.1). GTDB lineage: Bacteria > Desulfobacterota > Desulfobulbia > Desulfobulbales > Desulfocapsaceae > Desulfopila_A. The sequence continues at coordinate 5,316 of JBEPWT010000034.1, forward strand.
CCAGAGCGATGAGCATATTGCAGTAGTAGGCTCTGGATTTGGCGGTAAACAGCATGAATACCATGGGAAAGAGCACGGCGGCTGCCATGAGGACAAAGAGGCTGATGCCGTCGACGCCGACATGATAATGGATGCCCAGGGCGTCGATCCAGGTTTTCTTCTCAACGAACTCGAGCCCGCCGCCGCCGCTGAAATCAACATAGACCTTGAGGCCGCAAACCAGGACAATGACCGACAGCGCCAGACCGATGACCCGCACACCATTTCTGCTCACCGGCAGCAGCAGCAGAAGCACCCCGGCAGCCAGTGGAAGAAAGATCATCACGGAGAGGACATGTTCGAACATATTCCACCTTTTCTAATTCAGTGTTTGTGAGAAAAACAGGCTTATCAGGCTCAATCCGACAACCATGTATATGGCATAGACCCGGACGTAGCCCGCCTGCAGGAATCTGAATATCCTGCCTAGCGACCGGTAGAGCACCACCGTGAGCTTGACGTGCAGATCGGCCCCATAGGGGTCGAGCCTCTTTCTAATCGAGACGCCCAAACCCTTATAGGGGCGCACCAGCAGCGCGTGATAGAGCCGGTCGACATGGAAGAGATTGTAGGCAAAGGAGGAAAAGCCACTGTATTCGGGCTCCACGGCTCCGTCTCCGAATTTTTTGTAGGCGATGAAAATGCCTATGGCAAAGGCGACAATCGAGGCGGCCACGGCCAGAAGTTCGAGAGAGTGCCCTCCTTCTCCGTGGTGCTCGACCAGGCTCGGGCTCAGCCAGTGACTCACCTCCATGTCGCCGCCGAAAATCCCCGGCAGATTGAGGTAGCCTGCCAGGGCGGCTCCCACGGCGAGAACGATCAGCGGCACCGTCATGACCCTGGGCGGTTCCTGGGCATGGGCAAAGGACTCCTCGTCCCGGGCATCTCCGTGGAAGACCAGGAAGAACATGCGGAAGGTGTAGTAGGCGGTCATGGCGGCAACAACGACCCCCACCAGCCATATACCCGGATGGCCGGCGGCCAGGGCCAGGTAGAGGATCTCATCCTTGCTGAAAAACCCGGAGAACAATGGACAGCCGGCCAGCGCCAGGCAGCCGATGAGCATGGTCCAGTAGGTGATGGGCATTTTCGATTTCAAACCGCCCATTTTCCAGATGTCCTGCTGGTGGTGCAGGGCATAGATGACCGAGCCGGCGCCGAGAAAGAGCAGGGCCTTGAAAAAGGCATGGGTGAAGACATGGAAGATTCCGGCGGAATAGGCGGCAACGCCTACGGCTGCGAACATGTAGCCCAGCTGGCTGATGGTGGAATAGGCCAGTATCTTTTTGATGTCTTTTTGAAACATGCCGAAAATCGCCGCCAGCAAGGCGGTCAGGATGCCGACCCAGGCAACCACAGCGCCGGCGGCGGGAAACTGCACATAGATGAAACTGAATCGGGCGACCATGTAGACGCCGGCGGTGACCATGGTGGCGGCATGGATAAGCGCCGAAACGGGTGTGGGGCCTGCCATGGCGTCCGGCAGCCAGACATAGAGAGGGATCTGCGCCGATTTACCGGTGGCGCCCACGAACAGCAGCAGACAGACTGCAAGCCCCACGGCCGGGGTCAGGTTGTGGGCATTGTCCCGGAGGGAAAGATAATCGAAGCCGTCGGTGCCGATGGCCCAGAAAAGCAGCGACAGGCCGAGGATAAAGCCCATATCCCCCACCCTGTTGACGATGAAGGCCTTGTTGCCGGCAAGCACGTTGTCGCGCTCCTTGCTGTAAAAACTGATGAGGAGGTAGGAGCACAGCCCCACCCCCTCCCAGCCGACGAACATCACCAGCGGCCCATCGGCCAAAACCAGTATGAGCATGGATCCCAGGAAAAGGTTGAGATAGGAAAAGAATTTGCCGTAATTTTCCTCACCCGCCATATAGCCGATGGAGTATACATGGATGATTGTGCCGATGAAGGTGACAAACAGCAGCATCAAAACGCTGAGCGGATCGGCGAGAAAGCCCATGGACACATGCAGCTCGCCGACGCTGATCCAGGTGAACGCCTGCTGGGTAAGTACGCGGGCCTGCTCGTCCATGGAGCCGAGATGGAAAAAGGCCTTGAAGGCCAGCAGCGTCGACAGCACCGGACCGATGAGGGCGAGGAAGGAGTAGTATTTCTCGGGCAGTGCTCCTTTTCGACAGGTAAACATGTGCAGCAGGCCGATAACCACGGCGCCGATGAGCGGCATCAGCGGAATCAGGACCAGATAGGATACGCTATTCTCCATCGAATCACCCCTTCAGTAGACTGAATGCATTGCTGTCGAGATTGCCCTTGTGCTTATGCAGCAGAATGACCACGGCCAGAGCCAGGGCGGCTTCGGCGGCGGCAACGGCCATGACCATCATCGCCAGTACATGACCGTCCATGGTCTCGTGCAGCCTGGAAAAGGCCAGGAAGGCGAGGTTAGCGGCATTGAGCATAAGCTCGATGGACATGAACACCGTGAAGACATTGCGTCTGGAAACAACGCCCAGAATGCCGATGCAGAAAAGGACGATGCTGAGAACGAGATAATCGGCAATCATGAGTCCGACCTCCTATGGCCTGCCAGCACGACGGCGCCCACAAGGGCGACAAGCAGCAGTATGGATACGATTTCAAAGGGCAGCAGCCATTTGCTGAAAAGCAGGAGACCGACCTCCTTGACTCCGCCAAAACCGCCGCCGACGATGGTGGTCTCCACCCCCGGTAGTGTCTTCACCGCCCGGATCAACAGCAGAGCGACGGGGGTGAGCAGCACCGTCCCGCCGAGATAATAGAGCCAGCGTCCGCGCTCCTCGGGCAGATCCTCCTTGCGGATATTGAGAAACATGATGATGAAGAGAATCAGGGACATGATCGCACCGGCATAGACGATCAACTGCAGCACAAATATCAGTTTTGCCGACAGCAGGGCGTAGAGCCCCGACAGAGCGATCATGGTCATCACCAGACTGATGGCGCCGTTCATGGGATGCTTGGCCAGAATCAGCCCCAGCGCTCCGGCAACGGCGAGCAGGGCAAAGACATAAAACAGGAATTCGGCTGCCATGGTATTAGAGGCTCCCCTTGATATATTCTTCTTCGCTGAAGGCGCCGGGAGCGGCGGCCAGCTCATCGAGTCCTAAAAACATCGACTCCCGGTTGTGATCGATTACGGAATAGATGCCGGTGTCCATGCGGATCGCATCTTTTGGACAGGCTTCGACGCAGTAGCCGCAGTAGATGCATTCGAGCAGGTCGATGTCGAAACGCACCGGCATCTTTTCCTCTCTGCCGTCGAGGCGCTCGCCCGCTTCGATCATGATGCAGCGGGAAGGGCATACCGTCTGGCACATGAAACAGGCCACACATTTTATCGATCCGTCCTCATAGGTGGTCAGCCGGTGCCGGCCCCGCCAGCGCGGGGTAATCTCCGGCTGCTGCTCCGGATAATGTCTGACATAGAGTCTGGAATTGTCGCGCAGGTTCCGTAAAAAATGTCCCAGGGTGACGCGCATGCCTTTGAAGATCTCGATCAGGTAGACCTTCTCCGGCAGGCTTGCCCCGTGGCGCTTGATGATTTTTGTTTTGGCACCCATTTCCTTCTCCCTTAACTTACGCCGACGACGATGGCACTGGTGACGAGGATATTCAACAGCGACAGCGGCAGCAGCGTCTGCCAGCCGAGCTTCTGCAGCTGGTCATAGCGAAACCGCGGCAGTGTCCAGCGCACCCAGACATAGACGAAGCACATGAGGGTCGTCTTCACCAGAAAGGTGGCTATCTGCAGTTTAGCGACAAAAATATGGGCCAGCGCGCCGCCGGAGGCGGAAAACAGCACCACCAGCAGGGAAAGCTCCATGACGATCACCAGCCCCCAGACTATCTTCGTATAGACGGCCACCTCGCGTTTTCTCGGATCCCCTGCGCGGGCGTAATGGCTGACATTGCTGCGGCGCATCCAGCCGATGAAATAATAAGCGATCACCGGCAGTCCGATCATCAGCACCACCGCCACCGGCTTGGCGTAGGCGACCAGCGTGTCGGTGGCCAGCCAGGGAATCTGATAGCTGCCGAAATAGAGCGTGACGATGATGGCGCTCGAGGCGAACATGGCCACGTATTCACCCATGAAAAATACGGCGAACTTCATGGCGCTGTACTCAACATGAAAGCCGGCGACAATTTCACTCTCGCCCTCGGCGAGATCGAAGGGGGTGCGGTTGGTTTCGGCGAAGGCGGCGATAATGAAGATTATGATACCGAGCGGCTGCAGAATCACTCCCCACATGGGGATGAAACCAAAGAGCAGCTGGCCCTGGAAGCGGGCCATCTCGTTGAGATCGACGGTGCCGTAGACCACCAGCAGACCTACCAGCGCCAGCCCCATGGGGATCTCATAGCTGATGACCTGGGCCGCCGCCCGCAGGCCGCCGAGCATGCCGTACTTGTTGGTCGACGACCAGCCGGCGAGGATGATGCCGTAGACGGCGAACGCGGCCAGGGCGATAAACCAGAGAATGCCGATGTCGGTGGGGATGGCCTGCATGACATAGCTTTTGTCGCCCAGCACCAGAGTATCGGCAAAAGGCACGACGGCAAAGCTGACGACGGCTGTAAAAAAGACGATCACCGGCGCCATGATGAAATAGAATTTATGCTTGATGTGCCCGGGAACGACATCCTCCTTGAAGATCAGCTTGGCCGCATCGGCCAGGTTCTGTACCAGACCCGCCGCCCTGAAGCCGAAAATATTGGCTCTGTTGGGACCGGCCCGATCCTGGAAGAAAGCGGCCCCCCTTCTCTCCATCCAGACCAGGACGGCAATGAAACAGAGCGGCACAAAGGCCCCGAAACTTACGCGGAGCATGACAAGAAATGTATCAAGCAGTGACATATAGGCCTCGATTTAGCTAAGTTTCAACCCCTCTGCGGGAATCGCGGTAAAATCAATCTCTGCCAGAGGTCCCGGACTGCTGCCGATTTCGGCCAGTATCTCCTCGCGGCTTGCCAGCGTTCCGCCGAGACGTGCCAGGACCTCGAAGGCCTCCGGGGCTGGATCGTTTTTGCACACAGCCCTGGAAAAGCTCTGTAAAACGGCGTCACAGTTGATGACGCAACCGCCGTACTCACTATAGGAGGATATGGGGATGGCCACGGCAGCCTCTTCAGCCACGGGTGAGAGGTGGCTGAAAAGGGCGATGACGGTGGTGCCGGCCAAGGCTTTTTCCAGTTTTTTCCCCTCCACTCCCCGCAGGTCGTTATCGATGGTTATCAGCAGGTCGCTCTTTGCCAGATGTTCGAAAAAGGTCTCGGCCCGACTGTCGATTTCCAGTATCTCCAAGGCCTTTCTGTTGGCGGACTTATCATCTTCGATGAGAAAATCATCGCCGTCGCCTTGTTTGATGTAGCCGTCGCTGTAGCCGGAGAGAAAGGCATCGATTTTGGCGGCGAAGGACCGGCCGGCCACCATCTGTTCAAGGGAGAGGCTCGGCGACAGCAGCACCAGGCTGTTTTTCGCTGCCGAGACGGCCCGGTCGGCCAGTTCGACGGCCCGTTCAGCCTCTATCTCCTTGCCCTTCCTGCGAGCGGATACCAGCCGGTTTTCGTTTTCGCCCCTGTAGCTCAACCGGCCCTCATCGCAGATGAAGTATCCGTTCACCTGCTCGTTGAACCGCGGTCTGAACCGGTAGATGATGTCGTCCTTGTATTTTTCCCGGTGGTGATCGATATAGATGTTGCAGCCCTTGCTGCAGCCGTGGCAGATCCCTTCATCCTTTTGCAGGAACCAGACGCGCTGCTGAAAGCGGAAATCGGCGCTGGTCATGGCACCGACGGGGCAGAGATCGACGACATTGAGGGCATATCTGTTGTCCAGCGGCCGGCCCGGAAAGATCGCCACCCGGGCGGCATCGGTACGGTTGACGATACCCAGTTCACCGGTGCCGGTGATCTGGCGGCAGAAGCGCACGCAGCGGCCGCAGAGCACGCAGCGCTCCTGGTCGTGGACAACGCCGCAGCCATAGTCCATCTTCTTGCCCTTTTTCACCTGGGCCACCGTCATACGGCTGGGCTGACAGTCGTAATCCATATAGTAATCCTGGAGCTTGCATTCCCCCGCCTGATCGCAGACCGGACAGTCGGTGGGATGGTTGATCAATTCGAACTCCATGATATCTTTCTGGATCTTCCGTATCTTGTCGGTGTCGAGCTGAACCTTCATGCCTTCGGCAGCCGGCGTCTTGCAGGCCGGCACCAGCGGCGGCCGGCCGTCTTCGATGCCCACCAGACACATGCGGCAGTTGCCGTCGGCGCCGAGCGCCGGATGGTAGCAGAGGTGGGGTATTTCGATGCCGGCGGCACCAATGGCGTCGATCAGATTCCTGCCGGGTTCGACCTCGACCTCTTCGCCGTTGACAAACAGTTTTATCTTCTCAGCCATGAACTTGCCCTATTTATGAATTTCAGCGGCCTGCTTGAGGGAGCCGCCTTCGACGTATGCCTCGAACTCATGCCGGAACTTGTTGAGATAGCTGCGCACCGGCATGGTGCACCCCGCAGAGAGCACACAGACCGTTTTCATTTCGATATTGTCGCAGAGTTCCAGGAGCAGTTCGATGTCGCCCTTCTCGCCCAGACCGGCGAGGATCTTCTTGACGATCTTCAGCATCCATCCCAGTCCTTCCCGGCAGGGCGTGCACTGGCCGCAGGATTCATGGTGGTAGAAATCGATGAGGTTTTTCACCAGGGCGACCATATCAACGGTGTCGTCGAGGACGACGATGCCGCCGGAGCCGAACATGGTGCCGTGCTCGGCCATGGACTCATAGTCCAGGGTAACGGTCTTGGCCTCGTCGGCGGTAAGCACCGGCGTCGAACTGCCGCCGGGGATGACGCCCTTGAGCGCTCTGCCCTTCCAGACACCGCCCGCCACCTTGTCGATGACCTCCAGCAGGGGCAATCCCAGGGGCAGTTCGTACATGCCGGGTTTTTCCACATGACCGGAGATGCCGAAGAGGTGTGTGCCGGCGCTTTTTTCGGTGCCGTAGGCCCGGTAGGCGTCGGCGCCCTGCTCGATGATAAAGGGCAGCGAGGCGATGGACTGGACGTTGTTGATGATCGTCGGACAACCGTAAAGACCGACCACCGCCGGAAAGGGCGGCTTGGAACGCGGCTGGCCCTTTCTGCCCTCGATGGACTCGAGCAGGGCCGTCTCTTCGCCGCAGACATAGGCGCCGGCGCCGCGATGGACGGTGACATCGACTCTGAAATCGCGGCCCGCCACCTTCTCCCCGAGGTAGCCTGCCTCGTAGGCCTCGTCAATGGCCTGCTGCAGGATTTGCAGCTGGGAGGTGTATTCGCCGCGAATATAGATATAGCTTTGGTGACAGCCGATGGCATACGAACAGATGATAATGCCCTCGATGAGCATGTGCGGGTCGCGCACGAGAATATAGCGGTCCTTGAAGGTGGCCGGTTCCGACTCGTCGGAGTTGACGGCGAGATAGACCGGCTTGCCCGTATCCTTGGGAAGAAACGACCACTTGACTCCCGCCGGGAATCCGGCGCCGCCCCGACCGCGGAGTCCGCTTTTCTTGACCTCTTCTATGACGTCGACGGGTTCCATGTCAAAGAGCTTGTCGAGGGTCGCATAGGCGCCGTGCTCTCTGGCCACCGCCAGGCTGTGACCGTTTTCAATGTCGAACCTGGCACTGAGAATTTTCACTTCCATTGCGTACTCTCCCTATTCCAGACCTTCCAGCAATGCCTTCATTTTGTCCACATTCATCTCTTCATGGAACTCTCCGTTGATCTGGACCACCGGGGCAGTGCCGCAATGGCCAAGGCATTCGACCTCTTCGAGGCTGAACCTGCCGTCGTCGCTCACCTCGCCTGGCCTGATGCCTATCTCCTCGGCGAGAAAATCGACTATCTCCTGCTTGTCGCGCAGCCAGCAGGAAAGCGTGCGGCAGATGCAGATATGATATTTGCCCATGGGCCGCAGGTGATACATGGTGTAGAAGGTGGCTGCCTCGTAGACCTTGGCGGCATAGGTTCCTATTTTGTCGGCGATGTAGGCGATGGCCTCGGCGCTTACCCAGCCCTGCTGCTCCTGGGTGAGCCACAGCGCCGGCAGGATCATGGATTCTCGACTGGGATAGCGTTTAATGAGCCGCTCGAACTCGGCATTGCGCTCGGCATCGAACTCGAAGGGTTTTCCTGTTTCAATAAGCTGCGAACGATCACTCATCTGTCCAACTCCCCACCTATTATGTTGATGCTGCCCAGATTGATAATGGCATCGGCGACCATCTGATCCTCGACCATTTCATGAAACCCGCCCATGATATAGAAACAGGGAGGACGCACCTTGCATTTATAGGGAGTGCCGGAACCGTCGGAGACGAAATGGAAGCCCAGCTCGCCGTTGGCGGCCTCATAGCTGTCATACCATTCGCCTTTGGGCACCTGGACACCCTCGAAAATCAGCTTGAAGTGGCTGGCCAGCGCCTCGATGTTGGCATAGACCTCGCTCTTGGGCGGCAGAGCCACGCTTTTGTCATCAATGAACACCGGTCCCCCCGGGATCATTTTCATGGCCTGGCGGATAATTTTGATCGACTCGAAGATCTCTTCGAAACGGACCATCATGCGGTCATAGATATCGCCCCTGGTGCCCACGGGGACATTGAAGTCAAAGGCTTCATAGTGGTAATAGGGATTGTCCTTGCGCAGATCGAAGGGCACGCCGCTGGCCCTGAGGCAGGGGCCGGTAAAACCGAACTCCAGGGCCCTGTCGCCCGGCAGCGGGCAGCAGTTCTGGGTCCGGTCATGAACGATGCGATTCTGCAAAACCAGGGCCAGACTGTCGGCGACACCCTTTTCGATATCCTTGAGCTGGCGCTCCAGGTCATCCTCCCAGCCCTCGTAAAAGTCACGGTACATGCCGCCGATCCGGGTAAAGGTGCTGGTCAGGCGGGCGCCGGTCAATCTGGAGATGAAATCGTAGGACGCCTCCTTCTCGTTATAGAGATACCAGTAGTTGGTCAAGCCGCCCATGTCGACCAGATTTGCCGCCAGGCAGACCAGGTGATCCTGGATGCGGAAAAATTCGGAGAGAACCACGCGCATGAAACGGGCGCGTTCGGTGATCTCGACGCCGAGCCATGACTCCACCGCCTTGACGTAGGCGATATTGTTCATCAGCGCCGAGCAGTAATTGAGCCGGTCGGTCAGGGGAATAACCTGATTATAGGTCCTCTGCTCGGCCGTCTTTTCAAAGCCGCGATGCAGGTATCCGATTTCATTTACGTTACCGAGAATGGTCTCGCCGTCAAGCGCCGTGAGGATACGAATAGCCCCGTGGGTTGCCGGATGTGACGGTCCGAGATTGAGAAACATCACCTCGGTGTTGATGTCTTTGAGGATGGTGTCGCTTATGCCGCGGGTTTTCAGACGGGTCTTGATCGGGCCTTCGAGGCTGTCCGTTTCATAGCAGACCTGGCGGGCGGTAATATCGTAATCCTTGCGCAGGGGATGTCCCTGGAACTGCCAGTGGTTGAGAATCCTTCTGAGGTCGGGATGGCCGTTGAAACGGATGCCGTACTGGTCATAGACCTCTCTTTCCCCCCAGTTGGCCGCTTCCCAGATAGAGGCGGCCGAGGGCAGTCCCCGGTCGACATCGGCCACGGGGGTCTTGACCTGCACAAGCCGGTTCTTCTCCCAATTTCTGAGGGTGTAGACCACGGCAAAACGCGGTCCCTGATGGTCCGGGTAATGAAGATAGTCGATGGCGGTGACATCGAGCAGCAGGGTGTAGCCCAGTTCCGCGTCGTTTTTCAACCTCTTCAGGGTCTGGTGGAGGTCGGCTGCCCCAACTTCCATGACCACGCTGTCCAGGACCTGAGAAAATTCCGCCTGCGGAAAAGCATTTGTGAGTTCTTCCATCGCCGTCGCCTCCATAATCAGTCTAGAATCCCTTTGAAGTCGTTATGGCGGTCAGTAAGCACGCTTTCCCCCCTGATCTGATCCTGGATCTTCATCAGGGCATCGAGTACGGCTTCCGGCCGCGGAGGACATCCGGAGATGTAGACATCCACCGGGATGATGGTATCGATTCCCTGAACGGTGCAATAGTTGTCATAGATGCCTCCGGAACTGGCGCAGGCGCCCATGGCGACGACCCATTTTGGTTCGGGCATCTGCTCGTAGATCCGTTTGAGCACCGGTGCCTGTTTGAAGCTGATGGTGCCGCAGACCAGCAGCAGATCGGCCTGCCTCGGTGAAAAACGCACCACCTCCGCCCCCCATCTGGAAATGTCATGCTGCGAGGCGGCGGCGCTCATGAATTCGATGGCGCAACAGGCCGTACCGAAGATAAAGGGCCACAGCGAGTACTGCCGCCCCCAGTTGACTATCGCGTCGAGTTTCGTGGTGATGACACTGTCACCAAGCTTTGCTTCCAGTCCTAACGCCAATTGAGCACCCCTTTCTTGAGAATATAGATGAGTCCGGTGAGCAGCAGCAGCATGAAGACCACCATCTCGTAGAATCCGAACCAACCGAGTTCCCGTAATGCCACCGCCCATGGGTACATGAAGACCGCTTCGATATCGAATATGAGAAAGAGAATCGCCACCAGATAAAATTTGACGCTGAATTTCTGGTCGGCGGCGCCTATGATGTTTTTTATACCGCTTTCATAGGCTTCGTTCTTGGCCGTGCCGCCCACCCTGGGACCGAGGACCCCGGTGACGACCATGAGAAGAGGAACGATAATGGCGATGGCGATAAGAGCGATCGCCGAGAAAACCAGTTCGTTTGACATTTTCTTGCCCCCTATACTTCCTGCATTGCATGCCCCGCAGACGGCATGACAGACGAAAAAACGGAAAATGAACGTTCATTCATTACCAAGCAGCCGACACTGCTGTCAAGGACATTTCCTCCTTTTAAACGGGCACTTAATAGGCACTCACCACAGCCCGCCGTTGCCCAAATCGCTCAAATTTCCTGTGCAAGTGTTAGTATGGCAGAGTGGCCTGGCACCGAGATTGTCGCCTCCGGTCCCTGGCCGAGCCCTACCCGAGCACCGGCTTGCTTTGCAATTCCGCACTCCCTCAGCCCCTCCCCTCTTTTGCCACTCCCCAGCCCATGATCGAGACATCAAGGGCTTGGCCGGATCACGTAGCCGCCCCCCGGATACCCAGAAAGATGGCCGCGGCAGCAAGGGCGGCCCGCCCATTCAGCACAAATACAAATGTGCCAAGGACTCAGCTGCGCCCCAAGATGCCACATTGCAGCAGTTTCCGCGCGCGTAACACCATAGATTTTGTGTCCCATTTCCAACAGGATAAACGATAGGGGCCAGGCATTCATTTCACTGAAAGAGGCAATCAATTCAAATTATGCGCCGGATCCTGGCACCATCGCATCCTCAGGGAATGATCGTGGCGGTTCATCGCAAGGATTGATAATCTCATAAAAAGTCACCGACGTCGCCGGGATGGGCTCTGGGATTCAATCATTTGTATAACCCACGATCTGATGTTTTCAATACCTGCGCACTCTCCCACATGTTCAATATTTTCGCTCTCAGTGTATCATCTGTGTCCGTCTCTCCCAAAATAAATATTTCTGCTTACCTCTGAAACATAAGGTCTTCAGGGCTAAGCAAGAGGATGGTGGTGACCATGGCGAAGCGCAGGCTGCCACCGCTGCCATCTTTTCTTGAGCAATATATTCGGTTATAGTTATATAATGAAGAAGATGTGGAAATTTGAAGATATTGTCGATCTCGACTATTTTTGCCGCCTCGACCAGCTCACAGAGCAAAGTTCGGAGACGGACCTGCACCAGCGGGATCGTCGGATCTTCCTCGAATCCGGAAAGCAGGACGAACTGCACACCAGTTCACACCTTCAATGCCTGCGCTTCTGGCTGCAGCGGCGACGGCGCATCTTCGATAACGACAGCAGGCACCCCGGGCCCGGGCCCTACCTTGGCAACCTGCTGTGGGCCGGCACCCTTTTTCTTATGCTGCTCGGGGGAGTACTGGGCTTCGGCGCCGGTCTTTCCTATTTCGCCTACACCGGCCAGACCCCCCTGAATGTCTTTATTTTTTTCGCTATTTTCATTCTGCCGCAGTTTCTCCTGATCCTCCTGATTCTGTTGCGGCCCGCCCTCCTTCGCCTTACCGACAGCACCCTTTCTCCACTGCTGCGGACCCTGGCGGCGCTGCTGAAAAAAGCGGTGGAAAAAAGGCTCCGTACCAGTGACTCCACCGTCGACATCTACGGCCGCAAGGCCCTTGCCTCTCTTTTGGTCGAGAACAAGGGCAGCCTTCTCAAATGGCCGCTGTTCAAGGCGACGCAGATCTGTGCAATAGCCTTCAACATCGGTCTGGCCGCCGTCACCTTGTTCAAGGTCGCCACCAGCGATCTGGCCTTTGGCTGGCAGACCACCCTCGACATCGGCGCTCAAGGCCTCTCTTCACTGGTGCAGATTCTCGCTCTCCCCTGGTCCTGGCTTTTCGGCGGCAGCCGCTCTTATCCGACACTGGAACAGATAGAGGGCAGCAGGATCATTCTCAAGGAAGGTATTTTTCATCTGACCACCACAGACTTGACCTCCTGGTGGCCTTTCCTGCTGTTCTGTCTCCTTTTCTACGGCCTGCTGCCGCGTGTTATTTTGCTGCTTGCAGGCGCTTTCATGAACAGACGCGACAGGCAACGCTACCTGCAGCAGAGGAAATTTTACAAAATCAGCAGACGCATGCTGACCCCTGTCGTTTCGACGCAGGCCGAACCGGAGAGGCACCTGGACGACAGCCGGCCATCGTCGGCAGAGCCGCCGGCGGCACCGGAAGGCGGAGAACAGCTGCCCACGCGAAAAGCCTTGGCACTGATCCCGGTGGACCTCTTCGACGGCATTACCGTTGCGTCATTGAAGGAGTATCTTCTGCCCCAGGGGTATATGGTCTCGGAGACGAAAGCTGTTTTCAGAAGCTACGAGGAGGACCGGTCTCTGCTCGAGCAAATCACAGATACTGATACGGCGGTAGTGGTGGTGCTCGAGGCCTGGATGGCGCCGATCAGAGAGCAGCTTGCATTTCTTGAAGAAGTCGCCGGCCGCCTGCGGCAGGAGGCTTCCCTGGGCGTCTGTCTCCTCGGCCGGCCCGACCCTGACCGGCCTTTCGCCTCTCCGCGGCCACGGGATTATCTCCTCTGGCGGCGGAAAATCACCGAATGCTGCGCCGGTATATCGTTTTTAACCACGCCGGCGGCAGCAGCAAAGGAAGAGTCATGATTCCCGAATTCGCCATACTCGGTCATCCCAACGAGGGCAAATCGTCAGTGCTGTCGACGCTTACGGAAGACGATTCCGTCCGTGTCAGCGAGGAACCGGGGGAGACTGTGAAGTGCAGGACTTTTCCGGTCATCATTGACAACCGGGAAATCATCCGCTTTACCGATACTCCCGGTTTTCAGAACCCAACGCGCATGCTCTCGGAGATGCAGAAATACAGCCAGACCTCGGAGGATCCGCTCCAGAGTTTCTACCGGCGCTACCATGACGACGAGGATCTGCGTCACGACTGCGAACTACTGCGGCCGCTTTTGCGCGGGGCGGGGATTCTCTACGTGGCCGACGGCTCCAGGCCGCTGCGCCATGTCGACCTGGCCGAAATGGAGATCCTCCGGCTTACCGGCAAGCCCCGCATGGCCATTCTCAACTGCAAGGGCGATCAAGAGAAATATGCCCAGCAGTGGAAAACGCAGTTTCGCAGACATTTCAACTCCAGCAGAATCTTCAATGCCCACCAGGCAGGCTACCGCCAGAGGATCATGCTGCTCGAAGCCCTCAAATCCATAGAGCAGGACTGGCAGGAGGCGCTCGATTACGTCGTCACCGCCTTCGAGGACGACTGGCAGAACCGCAACCACAGGACCGCGGAATTCATCTGCGATCTGCTGACGGATTGCCTGCGGCTGAAAATGGAAAAAAAGGTGGCGCCGGAAACCTCGCTGGGGCCTGCCAAGGAAGAACTCTTCCGCCGGTATACGTCAGAACTGGTCCGTCTTGAAAACCGTTGTCACCGGCGAATGCGCAAGCTCTTCAAGCACAACGTCTTCGACTACCGGCTGCCATCCCACTCCATTCTCCGTCAGGATCTGTTCGCCGATGAGACCTGGCAGTTTCTCGGCCTGGGCAGAAGTCAGCTTGCCGTGGCCGGCGGCGCCGGAGGGGCGGCGCTGGCCGCCGGTCTCGATCTCGCCGCCGGCGGCGCCAGCCTCGGCCTTTTCACCTCCCTGGGCGGCGCTCTCGGGGCCTTGGGCGCAGTCTACGGCAGCAGAAATATCGCCTCGAAAATCAAGGTGCTGGGCATTGGCACGGCTGCAGTCAAGCTCCAGATCGGCCCGAACACAAACCCGCAGTTCCCTTTTATTGTTCTCGACAGGGCCCTGCTCTACTACAGCCATATCACCACCTGGGCTCACGGCCGGCGGGATTATGACGTCCCCCTGCCTGAAAGCTCGGCCACGGCCTTGACCCGAACCCTGCCCCGTTCTTCTCTGAAAGCAATCGGCCACTACTTCCGGCTGCTGCAGAAAAACGGTTTCGATGTCGAAGAGGCCGAAGAACGCTTTAAAAAACTGGTTATACGTCAGCTCAACGTTATTTCAGGAGCAGAAGAACATGAAGGCAATAATTTCCACTGAAAAAATCCCCATCAAACTCTGGCTCGACGACATCGAGGAAGGCGCACTGCAGCAGGCCAGAAACCTGGCCAACTTGCCCTTCGCCGTCCATCATGTGGCCGTGATGGCAGATGCCCATTTCGGCTACGGCATGCCCATAGGCGGGGTTCTGGCCACCGACGGGGTCGTTATTCCCAACGCCGTGGGCGTCGATATCGGCTGCGGCGTCTGCGCCATGCGCACCAGCCTCGACGATATCGACCGGCAGACGCTCAAGGATGTACTGGGACGCATCCGGGGGGCCGTACCCACGGGCTTCAAACATCACCCCCTGAAACAAAGCGAGCGGCTGATGCCGGAGAAGCCTGCGGGGTTCGAAGATTTCAACGTGGTGCCACAACAATACGACAAAGCCCGGGCCCAGCTGGGAACGCTGGGGGGCGGCAATCATTTCATCGAGATACAACGAGGCGACGACGGGCGAATATGGATCATGGTCCACAGCGGCAGCCGCAACCTCGGCTACCAGGTGGCGGGATATTACAATAAACTGGCAGCCCGGCTGAACCGGGAATGGAAAAGCCCCATCGATCCCAAATGGCAGCTCGCCTATCTTCCTCTGTCGTCATCGGAGGGAAGGCTCTATTACGAGGAGATGCGCTACTGCGTCGACTTCGCTCTCTGCAACCGCCTTGCCATGATGGAGACCATAGCAGAGATCGTCTTCTGCTGCATGCCGACGGTGGAATTTGAAAAACCCATCAATATCGCCCATAATTATGCCGCCAGGGAAAACCATTTCGGCCAGGATCTGATCATCCACCGCAAGGGGGCGACCAGGGCCGGCGACAATGAAACCGGCATTATTCCCGGTTCGCAGGGAACGCCGAGCTTCATCGTAAGGGGCAGGGGCAACAGTGAAAGTTTCTGTTCCTGCTCGCACGGCGCCGGCAGGGTTCTGGGAAGGAAGGCAGCTCAGAAGAGCCTGAATCTGCAGCAGGAGATAGCCCGTCTCGACGGCCAGAATATTCTCCATGGCATCCGCAGCAAAAAGGACCTCGATGAAGCGGCCGGCGCCTACAAAGACATCCACACCGTCATCGCCAATCAAAACGATCTGGTCGAAATCGTCACCCGCCTGCAGCCCCTGGCCGTGGTCAAGGGCTGAGCAAAAGGGTCTTAGCCGTTGGCCACAGCCTCAGGGAGCCAGCCGTTCGATCTTCCAACCGGAGTCTTCGGGAGTATAGTGAAACCTGTCGTGGAGCCGATTTTTCCTGCCCTGCCAGAATTCATACTCCTCTGGGGCAACCTTGTAACCTCCCCAGAAAGAAGGTAAAGGCACCTTGCCTTCGCCGACCTTTCTCTTCATCTCTGAGAATTTCTGCATCAGCATCTGCCGTGATGTCAAGGTATGGCTCTGACTGGAGACCCAGGCGGCAACCTGACTGTCCTTAGGGCGCGACATGAAATATCTGGCCGATTCGGCAGCCGATATTTTCCTGGCTACGCCGTTTATCATAATCTGGCGTTCAAGCTCGAGCCAGACAAAGAGCAGACTGACCCGGGGATTGTTTTCGATCTCCCGGGCTTTTCTACTTTCGTAATTGGTGAAGAATACATAGCCGCTGCGGTCGTAATATTTCAACAACACGGCGCGTTGACTGGGCCTGCCGCCGGCATCAACCGTAGCCAGGATCATGGCTGTGGGGTCGGCTATATCGGTCTGGCGCGCCTGCTCGAACCACAATGCGAACTGATCAACCGGATCGGCGGCAAGTTCTGCGCGCTGCAGGCCTCCCCGTAAATACTCCCTGCGGAAGTGACTTATATCCACGTCTTTCTCTTTGCTCCTCACCTCAAACATTACCAAAGCTTCAGCCCATAGCCCGCGCCGACGCAGCGGTCTCGCTGCCGCAGGCAGGCGCACAGCGCTGCCCGGCCTTGAGACAAGGCAGCAGCGGAGCACCGGCCATCGCTGCCGGTTTCTGGGAGAAAAAGGGTTATTCCTCGATGACCTTAATGCCCTCGAGCAGCCAGCTGTTGGTTTTCGAAGCTCTTGCCCAGGTCCACTCTTCAGCGAATTTAACCGGCTCGGTCATCGACCCGGAGACCAGTTCCCCGCTTTCTTCGTCAACGGTGTAATCGAGCAGGTTGGCGGTGAAGAGAACGGTGACGAAATCCTCCTCGCCGTCACTGTCGCCGCTGACGATTTCCACTTTGCGAATGGCAATGGACTCCAATTTGTTGACATGTCCCTGCTGGCGCATTTTTTCGAAATGGTCTTCATACTCTCTTGCCAGCCGTTGGCCAAGCAGATGCCGGTAGGAATCGATGTCTCTTCTCATCCAGCCCGCCTGGATCTGGAAGAAGACGTCGGAGGCGACTTCGAGAAAATGCTTCTCATCGAAGGAGGGATCGGACTGCCGTATTTCCATGAGTCCCTGTTCGACCGGATTGAAACTGGAAAACTGCTGCCCCCCGGGCTCCTCCTCACGAACCTGGCCGCCCTGCATGTCGAAGATGTTGCCGCTCGAGGGCCCCGCCGGCCCGTAAGTGCTAACACGGGAGCGGGCGGACATTTTCCTGTAGATAAAAAATGCGGCTCCGGCCAGAAGCAGTATGGGCAGCAGACCGAAACCCTGTCCCGCCGCCCCGAACAGGGACCCGAAGAGCATGGCTCCCAGGGCGCCGCCGAGCAGTCCCCCTGCCAGACCGCGGCCGAAGCCGCTTTTGTTCTGCTGGCTGGTCTGGGTCGTACGGTTCATATTCTGCTGGGCGGGTGCTGATTTCTGCACCGGCCGGGAGAACATCCGGCCGCCCATCCGCGATCTGGCATCGGCGTATTCCGCCGTAACACCGGCTTCGAGAAAAAAGAACGCCAGAAAGATGGCGAAAACAGGTGCTATTTTGCTGCTGAAAATGATCATATACTTTCCTTGAGTGGTGTTATTTCATTATGCGCCTCTCTTTTTCCCGGCGCAGAGTGTCGGCGACAAAAACCGGCTCACATTATAAGGGATCTGCAGGCAACGGCAAGGATTAAACAGCTCTTTCGGCGAAAACCGGACAAAGCCCCTACAGGGGGAGACCCACG
>JBEPWT010000035.1:0-22518 GCA_041642275.1 Desulfopila sp.
GTTTTGGCAAAGGTGGTGTATGACTCCATGTTCGAGAACCTCGCCAAAGCAGATGAGTTGGATCGACCCTGTTGCCAGGATACAGGAGTTATACAGTTTTTCATTCAAGCCGGGGCAAACTTCCCATTGCTCTCTGATGTCAGGCCCATACTCGATGAAGCTGTACGCACAGCCACTCGCCAGGCACCACTACGGCACAATGCTGTCGAGGTTTTTGTCGAGAAAAATACCGGTAACAACACGGGTGATCGCATTCCCTGGATTGACTGGGAGATAGTTCCAAACGATTCCGGAATTACACTTGAGGTCTATATGGCCGGAGGCGGGTGCAGTTTACCGGGGCAGGGAAAAACACTCATGCCCGCTGCCGGATATGAAGGGGTAACGCAGTTTGTTTTCGATGTCATGACGTCATATGGTGTAAATGCCTGTCCTCCGCTGCTGGTCGGCATCGGCATAGGCGGCTCCATTGAAGTTGCTGCAAATCTCTCCAAGAAAGCACTGTTTCGACCCATCGGCTCCCGCAATCCCGACCCGAAGGGTGCAGTAATGGAAAGACTCATCGAAAAAGGGCTCAATGATATCGGCATCGGCCCTCAAGGGTTGACCGGTAAAAGCTCTGTCATGGGAGTTCATATCGAAAAAGCGGCACGGCACCCTTCGACAATAAGCGTCGCCGTGTCAGTCGGCTGTTGGGCACATCGCCGAGGCACGATTCACTTCAATGAGGATATGAGTTACGATATTCTTTCCCACAAGGGGGTTACGCTGTGAATAAAGTCCTGAAAACACCCATCACGAATCAAGATGTCGAACAGCTGGATATCGGCGATATTGTCTTCTTGGATGGTTATCTTGTCACCTGCCGGGATATGGCCCACAGGCGGCTTATCGACATGGGAATGAAGCTTCCGGTCGATCTCGATGGTTTGGCAATCCTGCATGCAGGACCGATTGTCGCCAAAGAAGGTGATGGCTGGAGAATGGTTTCTATCGGACCGACAACCAGCATGAGAATGGAAGTTCATGAAAAAGAGTTTATCAGGCAAACCGGTGTAAAACTGATCATCGGCAAAGGCGGAATGGGACCTGAAACGGTGGAGGGGTGCGCCGCCCACAAAGCAGTTCATGCTGTATTCCCCGGTGGTTGCGCTGTTCTTGCAGCGAGCAGAGTTGAAGAAATCGAGAGAGTTGAATGGCTGGACTTGGGGATGCCCGAGGCATTATGGGTCTCCAGAGTTGCCAACTTCGGCCCGCTGATCATCTCAATCGACACAAAGGGCAACAATCTCTTCACTAAAAACAGAGCTGAATTTACAGCGAAAAAAGGCCCCATCATTGAAGAGATCTCAAAACATATCCGTTTTATCAAATAGTTTCTTGATTACGTACGAAACTCAGCCAGATCACAAGCACTTCCAGCGACTCGGCAGTTAGGGGACTGATTGTATTTTTCTTCTTGAATACGGGAGACAGATTTATTTTCACAAAACAACGTGAAAAAAAATCAGCCCCCCTCAGTCTTTTCACGAAAAATTACATCTGTCTCCCGGATAACGAAGATCATAGCTGAGGATTATACGTAATCAGCGTCCCACCCGGGCGATACCGGGCCAAATTTCAGCACCAACAAAACGGCACAAATACAATTTTTTATGTTTTTGTTAGTTAGAAGAAATAGTTTTGATTGAATGAATCGTTTATGCCCCTCCTTTTTATCATAATCTGCGGGTTCGCCGCCTCGGTAAACGGCATATTCGGTATTGGTTTTCCTTTGATTGCCACGCCATTACTGGCAATGATCACGGATGTGAGAACTGCCGTTCTTCTTCTTGTGATCCCCACCATGGTTCTCAATATCGCCAACATAGTAAAAGGCGGAGCCTGGGATAAGAGCATTTCCATCTATTGGCCCCTGGCCTTTTATGGGGCGATTGGCAGCTTCCTTGGAACCCAGCTGCTTATTGTCGTCCAGCCTGAAACCTTCCGGCCTTTGCTTGCCGGCTCCATTCTGTTGTATTTGAGTGCAGAAAAAGCAGGGATTGGCCTCAAGTGGGTAAAAAATCATCCACAAATGGCAATGGCCGTTTTTGGGACCAGCGCCGGGGTGCTCGGTGGAACGGTAAACGTCATGCTCCCTGTCTTGGTTATCTTCTCACTTGAGAGCAATATGGAAAAAACCGCAACGATTCAGGTATTCAACTATTGCTTTCTCTTTGGAAAATTGATCCAGGGGGCAGTGTTTGTGCACGCAGGATTTTTTTCACTGGACATTATACGAATTTCGGTGCCGATTGCCATTTTCAGTCTGATCGTCATGTTACTGGGAATGCGATTGCGTGAAAGGCTTAACGAGAATGTATATAGAAGCTGGCTGCGGAAACTGCTGCTGGTAATGGCTGTGGTCCTTGTCTCACAGTCCTTATCTGATCTTTTTCATGCCAGGTAAATTTACTTGAGAGTCAATTGAATGCTTTCCACGGTATATTTCCCACTCTCCAACCCTCACGGTGAATGTCAGATTCTGTAGAAATTGTGTTTGGTGGTCTGCCGCGTTGAGCTTCGATTTCCACAAGTGATGAAGTGCATCAAAGAATTGAGGGGGGAGGACGGCAGGCCTAAACGAAACCTGATCACCCCTAATGTTCAGCAACTCTTTTTGAGGCAGGGAGCTCTTTTCACGGGTGTCTGCAGCCAGGACGGCTGCAGTCAAGCCCCCAGGGACGGGTTTACGGCGTCCCGGGAAAAGAACTCCCTGTCTCTTCGGAATTGGGATAAGCTGAGTTTCAGGGGTAATCAGAAAACGAAAAGAAAATGCCGGCACCCCGGATACGGGCGCCGGCGCTTCTGCTACATCGTCAGATACGGCTTCATTTTTGCCAGGGATTTATCACCGATGCCCTTGATCTCAAGCAAATCTTCAACTGTCTGGAAGGCGCCGTTCTCCTCCCGGTAGCTGATGATCTTTCCGGCCGTTTTCGGTCCGATACCAGGAACCTCCGTCAGCACCTCGGCGGAGGCCGTGTTGATGTTGATTTTCTCCACCATCACTTGATCCTGGGCGGCCGCGGCCTGGGCTGCCGTCAAGGTCAAACCTGCGGGGAAGATCATGGATGCTGCGAGCAAAAGAGTCAGTACCAGATTTTTTACCTTCATTTTTCTCTCCTTTGAAGTAGGGGTGGTTAAGAGGAGAAGTGTTTTACCTCTCCAGGCTTCGTTACCAGCAACCCTAACTTGCAAATCCCACATTTTTCTTACATATTTCAAAAAAGAGAAAAAATCCGTTACCCACAGAAACTCAGCGTATTCAATTTAGGAAAGACGCAGGACGCTCATTTGCCGGGTGACGCAGCCAGGACGGGCGTAGTGGGCCTAAAAAAAACCGGTTTATTGCCGTAGGGGCCTTTTTCAAGGAGTAGTGCTATATGTCCAGACGTACCCATCTGGTGCAAAAGCGATGGGCCGTCTCGAGCAGCTTCTTCACCGGCATCCCTTCATGGACGAGGATATGAAAGGCGCCCTGCGCATCGCGATAGACTATCAGCGCCGCTTCATGTCGCCACTGTTGACTCTCCGAAACAATAATTTCCACCTCTGAGCCGAGCGTCGTCACCGGTATCTCATCGTCCTGAAACTGGAAATAGGCCATCTGCGCCATGGCCTGGAATTCATGCTTCGATGATGCTTCCCTGCTGGCGGTGGCCGTCTGGATATATCCCGCTTCCTCCAGCGCCTTCTCAGGGACAACGATCACGCTCAGGCAATCATCGCGCACCAGGTTTTCAGATCGTATCGTTATCATGTACGGTTCCTCTCAGAGTTAATTGCTTGGCTCTCCATAGATCGTAACACAGCGCCGCAGCCGCCACTTCCGCCACTCCCCGAGGGTATACCCTGCCGACCTGCAGAATAGGTGGAAGACAACCTGACGACTATGATATACATTTTCAAAAAAAATTCAGCATTCTCGTTTTGCCGTTGATGTTAGCTGTTGATGAATCCATCTGCCGGCGCAGGGCGGTTCTATGCCATATTACCGGCAGAAGCTCAAGCGGGCATACCGCCACAGGCGGACCGCCGGGACGGCAGGACCTTTTCTAAAAAACTCCAGCCCGAAAAAAAATCCGACTGTAAGACATAGATGCTCTATAATATTGTTATATTCGCAATTCGTCTGTCGTTTGAATTGCTTACCTCCGGCTCCACGTCTTTTCACAACAGCTTTCTGACAGCCATATCTCTTGGCTATACATATGTACGGTGGTCGTTTTATGATTTTCCTGTTTTTTTTTCATCTCTTCAAAGTCATGAACGACAGAATAGCCCACATTTTTTTGTCCTTGAGTTTAGTTTATATTTTTGTTAAATTTTAGTGATCTTAAAGATTAAGTAGATGCTCAACGGCCAAGATGCGCCACAGGCATCAAAATACGCTGTTCTGCATTCAATCGCGGTCTCCCAGATACTGACCTTCAATCTATGGAGGAGTTTGCATGGAAAGCACTACTGGCGTCACTCCCCGGAAGTCCAAAGCCCTCATCGCCGAAGTTGATCCCCCTAAAGGAGTAAATCTCGAATCATTCCTGCAAACGGCCCTGCATATTCGCGGAAGGGTCGACGGCGTAAGGGTGACAGACAGCGAACATGCCATCATGCGCATGTCCCCTCTCGCCCCCTGTGTCGCCCTTCAGGACAAGCACATTACGCCGACCATGGTCATCAACGGCCGGGACAGGAACAGGATTTCCTTCCAGGCCGACCTTCTATCGGCCTTTGCCATGGGCATAAAAAGCATCGTCATCAAAGAAGGGCACGACCCTTCGGAGGGAGATCAACCGGTGGCCAAAACCAGCGGAGACCTTGACCTGACTTCCATGCTCAAATGCGTCACCCACCTCAACAGGGGCACCGATCTCGCCGGTGAAAAACTGGACGGAGCCACGGATTTCACCATCGGCGTCTCCCTGGAACTCTCCGATGACGTCAACCTCAACAGGGAACGGGCCGAATTTTTGTTCCAGTTGCAGGAATTCGGCATCGACTCGGTCACATTGGCGCCGACCTATGACCTCAACATCATCGAGCAGTTTCTGCCCTTTGCTGAAAAGACCGGCATCAAACTCTACACCTCGCTGATGTATCTCAAGTCGGTAACCATGGTTCGCTACCTCAACAATCTGCCGGGCGTCCCCTCTATCCCGCAGGAGTTTCTGAAAAAGATGATGCAGGCACCGGTGAAGCAGGAGGCCGGCATGCAGGTGGCGGCCGATTTCCTCAAGGAACTTGAGCAACTGGGCGACGGAACCGTCCTGCTCGCTTTAGGCTGGCGGCAGAGACTTCCCGATTTTCTTGACATGATAGAACGATAGAGACAGGTGAATGAATCTGTGAAGACCTCTCCCTTCAACAAAGACCTGGCCTCCGTCACAGAGGAGCTTGGTTCCAATCTCTACCTGTCTCAGATTCTCGAAGAGACGCCAAACGGCGTCATGGTCGTCAATCTCCAGCATCAGGTCCTCTATGCCAACCCGGCCGCAGCCAGATTTTTGGGAGCTTTTCATAGAAAACTCGTAGACAGTGACCTGAAAAAGGCGCTGGGGAGCCATAACATCGAACTCTACAGGCTCATCAAGGCATATTTTGCCCACCCGGAAAACCGCGATGAACTGAAGATACGTCATGAAATAGAGATCGAAATCGGCGAGCACGAAACGCAGAAACTCGATGTCGTGCTGGTCTACCCTCCCTCCTCACCATACTACCTGCTATATCTTATCGATATTACAACGAGAAAGAACCTCGAAGGCAAACTGCGCAGGCGAAACACCTTTTTTCATAACCTCATCGAATCGTCGGTGGACGCCATCATCGCCTCCGACATGAGCGGCAACCTCATCATATTCAACCAGAGCGCCCAGGCCCTGCTTGGCTATGACGACGAGGAAAAGTTCAAACTCCATGTCACCGGCCTCTACCACGAGGGCATGGCCAAAACGATACTGCGGAGGATGCGCAGCGAGGATTACGGCGGAGTAGGCAAATTGCGGCACCAGGAGCTCATCGTCAAGCACAAGCACGGCACCGACATACCGGTAAGCTTCTCCGGCGGCATAATCTACGACAACGAACAGGAAATCGCCACCTTCGGCATATTCACCGACCTGCGGGCCATGCTGCAAATAGAGGAAGATCTGGAGCAAACGCACAATATGCTCATGCAATCGGAAAAAATGGCCGGTCTCGGCCGCCTGGCCGCCGGCGTCGCCCACGAGATAAACAATCCCATGTCGGGCATCATGCTCTATTCCAATCTCATCAAGGAAGAGTTTGGAGACGACCATCCGGCGATTGAGGATCTGCAGACCATCATTACCGAGGCCGAACGGTGCAAGGTGATCGTTGCCGATCTGCTCGAATTCTCCCACCAGACCAGTTATGAAATGACGCTCATCGACCTCAATGAGGTGGTGCGCAAGACCCTGACGGTGGTCCAGAATCAGCCCCTTTTTCAAAACGTTGACATCACCCTCCGCCTCGACGATACACTGGCGCCAATTTACGGCAATTCGATCCGCCTCAACCAGGTGGTACTCAATATTATCGTCAATGCCGCTCAGGCCATGGAGGGCCGCGGCAAACTGTCAATCACCAGCCGGACGCGGGCAAACCACGACATTAACGAGGTAATCATCCAAGACAACGGTCCCGGCATTGCCCGAGATCATCTCGACCAGATTTTCGAGCCTTTTTTCACCACCAAAGTCACCGGCGAGGGCACAGGTCTCGGTCTTTCCGTGTCATATGCCATCGTCAAGGAACACAAGGGCAGCATCAGGGCCTCATCATCCGAAGGGGAGGGTGCGACTTTTACCCTGAGATTTCCCGCTGTTCTTGAAAACCTCATCGGAGAAAGCCATGAGCACTGATTTCATTGCTCCCAGAAGCGGCCACAGCAAACTCGAAGACAAACTCGACAGCCTGGCGATAGATGTCCATGCCTGCTACCAGTGCGGCCGCTGCTCCTCCGGCTGTCCCGTCGCCGATTTTTTCGATCTCAATGTCATGGAGGTTGTCCGCCTGGCCTCCTATGGCTTGGAGGAAAAATTGCTGCACAGCAAAACCATCTGGCTCTGTGCCGCCTGTGAAACCTGTGCCAGCAGGTGCCCAAACGACATCGAAATCGCCGCACTCATGGACGTCCTGCGCGAACTCGCCCTGCGCCGAGGAATCAGACCGGCGGAAGAACGGGTGCCGCTCTTCCACCAGAGCTTTCTCGACTCCATCCGCAATTGGGGCAGAGCCTACGAAATCGGCATGATCGGTGCCTACAAGATACGCTCGAAGGATTTTCTCGGTGACATGAAACTGGGCATGAACATGTTTCTCAAAGGCAAGCTTTCACTCACCCCTCATTCCATAAAAGGCAAATCCGAGATTCGCCAGATTTTCTCGGGCAAGGGCAAGGAGTATGAACGATGAAATTATCCTACTACCCCGGCTGCTCCCTGCAGGGTACCGCTCTTGATTACGATCAGTCGGTACGAAAAGTGTGCCGGGCACTCGACATCGAGCTTGTTGAAATTGCCGACTGGAACTGCTGCGGGGCTTCCTCGGCGCATATGACCAATCGTGAAATCGGCATGCGCCTGCCAATGCGCAACCTGCTGCTCAACCAGGAGGAGGGCCTCGACATCCTGGTGCCCTGCGCCGCCTGTTTCCAGCGTCTGAAGGCAGCCGATCTCGCCCTGCGGCAGCAGCCCGATTTCTGGGATGTGGCAAGGTATCAGCCGGAGTTTCGGATAGTGCATATCAGCTCCTTTCTGGCCTCGGAGGAAATCATCAGCCGAATCGGCGACAGCATCGTCCGTACTCTCGATGATCTCGCCCTGGCCTGCTATTACGGCTGCCTGTCACTGAGGCATCCGAAGATCACCGGAGCCGTCAACTTCGAGCTGCCCGACACCCTCGAAGCCATCGTCCGCGTTCTCGGCGGACGGCCGGTGAAATGGTCGCACAAGACCGAGTGCTGTTCCGGCAGCCTGACCATGGCCCGGCCGGATATCGCCCGCAAACTTGTGCAGGACATCCACACTGCCGCCAAAAAAGCTGGAGCGACCGCTTTTGTCACCGACTGCCCCATGTGCCAGGCAAATGTGGAAAGCAGGCAGCTGGATACCGTCGGCGAGGAGAGTATGCCGGTGTTTTTTGCCACTGAGCTCATCGCCGCCGCTCTCAGCGGTGAATATCCGCAGAAACAGCGCAAGGTCCACCTCATCGCGCCCGATGTCCTTGCCAATGTTTTTTCCGGCGAGACCGCCAGGGAGGAAACATCATGAACCAGAGTATACAGCAACACAACCCTCCACCCCCGCCCCCCACCGGCGCCGTGCTGGTGCTGGGTGGAGGCATCAGCGGCATGCAGTCGGCGCTCGATCTCGCCAACTCCGGCATCAAGGTCTATCTGGTGGAGGCCTCGCCGGCGATCGGCGGCAAAATGGCCCAGCTCGACAAGACTTTTCCCACCAATGACTGTTCCATGTGCATCGTCTCCCCCAAGCTTGTCGAGGTGGGCAGACACCGCAACATCGAACTTCTGACCAACAGCGAACTCAAAGGGCTCGACGGCGAGCCCGGCGCCTTCACGGCCACCGTCATCCAGCACGCCCGCTACGTCGATGTGGCCAAGTGCACGGGCTGCGGCCTTTGCGAACTGGTCTGCCCGGTCACCTACATCCCCTCCTTCCCGTACCTGAAAGAAGATGACGACAAGAAGAAACGGCTGCGCAGCAAGCAAAAGCAGGAAATCACCGCCGAAGGCGCCATAGAGCCGACCTCGCTGCATAAATGGACCTTTACGGTGGATGAGGAAAAATGCTCGCAGTGCGGCATGTGTTACAAGGTATGCCTGCAGGACGCCATCAGCTGGCAGAAAAAGGAATTCGCCAGAATCGACCAGGATAAATGCACCGGCTGCGGCGCCTGTTTTGTCGCCTGCCCGGAAAAATACCAGGCCGTTGCCATAAGCGACGCTTTCGAACTCGACAAAAGTCTCGGCGTGGCCGTGCATGAGCGCTCCTTTCGTCTCCGGCAATCTTTTTCCGAGCGCGGCAGCAATGACTGTATACGCTGCGGACTCTGCGCCATCACCTGTAAAAAGGTTATGCAGATAGGCGCCCTGAAGATGACGGAAAAGGGCATCGAGGCGGGCGTCGACATCTGTCAGGTCTGCGGAGCCTGTCTTTCCGTCTGTCCGGTTGATTTTCTGGCTATCGACAAGGTCACGAACATCACCCCTGAACCGCTCTACGACGCATTCAATGAAAACCTCTGCCTGCGCAAACCCGTCAACATTCATTATCCCCAGGCGGTGCCGCGCGTACCGGTCATAGACGAGAACAGCTGCGTGCAACTGAACAGCGGCGCCTGCGGTACCTGCGCCACGGTCTGCGGCGTCGGCGCCATCGATTACACTCACCGGCAAAACGAACGCCGGATAGACATCGGCTCGGTTATCTTTTCCCCCGGCATCGAAGTGTTCGACGCCCGGATGAGAGGCGAATTCGGCTACGGCCTCTATGCCAATGTCGTCACCTCCATCGAATTCGAGCGACTGCTGTCGGCCTCGGGACCGACCTCGGGAACGGTCGCCAGACCCAGCGACGGCAACCATCCGCGCAAAATCGCCTGGATCCAGTGCGTCGGTTCGCGTGATTCCACCTGCAACCGCGACTACTGTTCATCGGTCTGCTGCATGTACGCCACCAAGGAGGCGTTTATCGCCAGGGAACATGATTCCTCCATCGAGCCGACCATCTTCTACATCGACATGCGCTCCTTCGGCAAGAATTTTGACGACTATGTCAAACGGGCGGAAGATAACAAGGTCCGTTTCGTCCGCGCCATGATCAGCAGGATCTACGAAGACCCGCAAAGCGGCAATCTCGAACTGCGCTATGTCGACGAAAGCGGCGCCAGAATCTCCGAGGAGTTCGACATGGTCGTTCTCTCCGTCGGCGTCCAGGTCCCCGAAAAGACCAAGAAGATCGCCTATGAGATCGGCATCGACCTCGACCGTTTCGGCTTTGCCGTAACCGACACCTACACGCCTCTGGCAACCTCGCGGCCGGGTGTATTCGTCAGCGGCGCCGTCAACGGCCCCAAGGATATTCCGGAGACCGTCTGCGAGGCTTCGGGCGCCGCCCAGGCCGCCGCCGCTTCGCTTTCAGCATCCCGAGGCAGCCTCATACGCGAGGAGGTGCTGCCGGAGGAACGCATACCCGATACGGAGGAGGAACTGCGGATTGGTGTGTTCATCTGTCACTGCGGTACCAATATTGCCTCGGTGGTCGATGTCGATGCCGTCACCGAATATGCCAAAACCCTCCCCGGCGTAGTCTATGCCGAGCATCCCCTCTACACCTGCTCGCAGGATACCCAGGAGCGCATCCGCGACATCATCAGCGAACACCAACTCAACCGGGTGGTGGCCTCGGCCTGCTCGCCGACCACTCACGAACCGCTGTTCATGTCGACCCTGCGGCAGGCCGGCATTAACAAATATTTCTTCGACATGGCCAACATCCGCGACCAGTGTTCCTGGGTCCACCCTTCCGAACCGGAGAAGGCCACCGAGAAATCCAAGCGCCTGACGCGCATGGCCGTGGCCAATGCCGCCATGGGCGAGGCCCTGCAGGAGCTGGAATTCAGCGTCGAATCCAGCCTGCTGGTCATCGGCGGAGGGCTCTCCGGCATGACCGCCGCCGAGGAGGCCGCCAAACAAGGCTTTTCCGTCTATCTCGTCGAACAGCAGAAGCAGCTCGGCGGCCAGCTGCGCAAACTGAGACGGGCCTGGGACGGCAGCTCCTTCGCCGACTATCTCCACCGGCTGGAAAACCGCCTCCGCAGCAATGAAAAGATCAAGATTTTTACCAACTCCATGGTAATCGCCCATTCCGGTTTTGTCGGCTCCTTCGAAACCGAGGTCATGACGCCCTCCGGCGCCGCCCGGACCATCAGTCACGGTGCAATTCTGGTGGCCACCGGCGCCGTCGAATACAGACCGGAACTGCACGGTCTCGACGAGCACGAAAAGGTTCTTACCCAATCCGATTTCGAAGTTTTTCTCGACGAAGGCCAGGAAGAAGAGGCGTTGCCCGAGCGGGTGGTCATGCTGCAGTGCGCCGGCTCCCGCGACGAAGAGCACCTGCCCTACTGTTCCCGGGTCTGCTGCAACCAGGCGGTGAAAAACGCTCTGGCCCTCAAAAAAATGTCACCTGCCGCCAGAATCGACATTCTCTACCGCGACATGCGCTGCTACGGCCTCGGCGAACTCGACTATCGCCGCGCCCGTCGGGCCGGCATCAACTTCATCCGCTACCACCCGGAAACCAATATTCCCGAGATCACAACCGGCAGTGAAGGCATCGCCGTCACCGTCATCGACCCCTCGGTCAACCTGCCTATACGGCTCGAAACTGAGATGCTGGTTCTTTCAACCGGCATGAAGGCCCGGGATACCGAAGAGCTGGCCTCCATGCTCAGGGTGCCGAGAAACAGCGCCGGTTTTTTCATCGAAGCCCATGCCAAACTGCGCCCCGTGGACCTGCCCAGCGAGGGATTGTTCATGGCCGGCACCGCCCATGCCCCCAAAGACGCCGGCGAGACCATCTCTCAGGCACAGGCGGCGGTTGCCCGGGCGACGACGATTCTTTCCAAGGATACGCTGCAGATGTCGGGCATCGTCAGTACCGTCGACCCAACCAACTGCGCCGTCTGCCTGACCTGTGTCCGGGCCTGTCCCTATGGCGTGCCCTTCATCAACGATCAGCATACGGCCGAAATCAACCCGGCTCTCTGCCAGGGATGCGGTATCTGCGTTGCCGAATGTCCGGCCAAAACCATATCGCTTGGCCGCTTCGAGGACAAAAATATCGCCGCCAAGCTCAGTGCCTACAGCAACCGAAAACCGGCAGTAGCCAAAGGAGCCTGATAATGAGTGACTTCAATGCCAATGTCATCGTTTTTGCCTGCCGCCACTGAGCATACACCGCCGCGGACCTGGCAGGTTCGGAACGACGCTCCTATCCACCGCAGGTATCGATCGTCATGCTTCCCTGTACCGGCAGGATAGAGGAATCTCTGCTGCTGAAGGCTTTTGAAAACGGCGCCGACGGAGTCATGGTCGTAGGCTGCCTGGAGGGTGACTGCCACTATATCTCCGGCAATATAAGGGCCAGGGCCCGCGTCAACAGGGTCTATGCCATTCTCGACACAATCAATATCGGCGCCGAGCGTATTCGCATGTACAACCTCAGCGCCGGCGAGGGAGCCAAGTTCGCTGCCTATGCCAGCGAATTCGTCGATCAGGTTGAACAGCTCGGTCCCAGTCCGATAAACGAAAGGCGCGCCGCCGACAGACAGCCGGCATCACAGGAGGAGAAAATATGATCACAGGCACCCCCAAGCCCATCGAGGAAATTCTGGAGATGGTCGAACCATATGACAATATCATCGTCGCCGGCTGCCATGGCTGCGTCACCGTCTGCCGGGTCGGCGGCCAGAAGGAAGTCGAAGTGCTCTCCTCCACCCTGCGTTTGGCACGGGAGGCTGCGGGCAACGCACTCTCCATCAAGGAGATGAGCCTTGAGCGCCAGTGCGACCCCGAATATGTGGAGAGCATGCGTCCGGTGGTCGAAGACTACCAGGCCGTTCTTTCCATCGCCTGCGGTGCCGGAATCCAGTTTCTCGCCGAAAAATTCCCCAAGACGCCCCTTCTTCCGGGGATCAATACCGGTTTCCTTGGTGTTACCGAGCGTCAGGGTGAATGGGCGGAGAGATGCCAGGGTTGCGGCGACTGCGTTCTGCATCTGACCGGCGGCATCTGCCCGGTGACCCGCTGCGCCAAGCAGCTCTTCCATGGACCCTGCGGCGGTTCGACTGCCGGATTCTGCGAGGTCGACAAGGACACCCCCTGCGGCTGGCAGCTGATCATCGATCGCCTCAAGGCCCTCGACCAGATGGAAAACTACGGCAAACTCAAGCCCTATAAAGGATGGAGTGCCTCAAGAGACGGCGGTCCGCGCCGGATAATCAGGGAGGACATGGTATAATGAAATCTGGAAGCAATCTCGAAAGGGTTCTGGAAGCGGGTCATTTCTCCGTCACCGCCGAATGCGGCCCCCCCCGGGGAGCGGACCCCGATCACGTCAGAAAAAAAGCGGCCTTCGTCAAAGGCAACGTCGATGCCTGCAACGTAACCGACAACCAGACTTCGGTGGTGCGCATGAGTTCCATAGCCGGCTGCATGCTCGTCAAGGAATCGGGGGTGGAGCCGCTGTTGCAGATGGTCGTCCGCGACCGCAACAGAATTGCGCTGCAGTCCGATCTGCTCGGCGCCTCCGCCCTCGGCGTCCGCAACCTGCTCTGCCTCTCGGGAGACCATCAGAAATTCGGCGACGATCCGCAAGCAAAAAATGTCTTCGATATCGATTCCATGCAGCTTATCCACCTCGTCAAGACCATGCGCGACGACGGCGTTTTCCCCTCGGGCGACAAACTCGAAGGCGCCCCGAAATTCTATATAGGCTGCGCCGTCAATCCCTTCGCCGATCCATACGAGATACGGGTGCCGCGACTCAGGCTCAAGATAGAGGCCGGCGCCGATTTCGTCCAGACCCAGTGCATCTATAATATGGATACCTTCAAGAGATACATGGAGGATGCCAAAAAACAGGGTCTGCACGAGAAGGTCAAGATTCTCGCCGGCGTCACCCCCCTTAAATCGGCGGGCATGGCCAAGTTCATGAACAAATTCGTCGCCGGCATCGACATACCCGATGATATCATCAAACGCATCGGCGATGAACCCAAGGAAAAACAGGCGGCCAAGGGAATCGAAATCTGTATCGAGCAGATCGGCGAACTCAAGGAGATGGAAGGCATAGCCGGCGTCCATGTAATGGCCATCGAATGGGAAGAAAAACTCAACGAAATCATAGATGGCGCCGGTCTTCTGCCCCGCCCGGTAATCGAACAGGAAGCTGTCTCACCATAGATCAACACGAATGGAGGATGAATATGTCAGAGAAGAAAAAGGTCCTGCTGGTTGATGATGATCCCGATTTTGTCGAAGCGGTCAAGGTAATCGTCGAAAACGGCGGCTATGACGTCCGGGTGGCCTATGACGGCCAGGAAGGTTTGGAGGCCGTTGCCGAGGAGCGGCCCGATATTATCGTCCTCGATGTGATGATGCCGGTGATGAACGGCCATGAGGCCTGCGCCAAGCTCAAAGGCGATGAAAAAACGGCAGACATCCCGATTATTCTGCTTACTGCCGTAGCCGACCGGGTGACCACCAGCACCTACACCCATCGCGACATGCTCGAAAGCGAAGCAGACGACTATATTCCCAAGCCGGTGGAGCCCAAGGACCTTCTCGAGCTTATCGAGAACTGGTCGCGCAAAACGTGATCGCCAACGGAATGTGCAATGGGCATTTTTATGCAGCGGTGCGGCGTCCCTGCAGTCGGTGAAGCTTTGATCGCAGGTACGGCAGACAAAGCCCTGAGGGCGTCGCACCCTGGTGCTGTGACCGTTTTCTCCGTTTACCAGTGTCTGAATGAGCAATTGTGTTCTAAATCTAGGCGCTCGATGAATTTAACCACCGGCATATAATAGATGTTCCGAGGATTAAATTTTGAGAGCAACGACGAGTTAGGGCAAAAGTGCCATTTATGGACAGGCACTACTAACAGTCTCTTTCTTTCTGGATACAGGCCATGGATACTGTCCGAATACTGATCGTTGACGATGAAAAAGTAATACGGGAAGGTGTGGAGAGGGCATTGTCCGGACGAGGCTATGTTATATCCAAAGCAGAAAACGGCGAACGCGGCATAGAAATGATCAAAGAGAACGGCTTTCACATCGTTCTTCTCGACCTGATGATGCCGGGCATAGACGGCTTCGGCGTGCTTGAGTGGATAAATGAGAACGAGCCGCTGATTCAGGTTATCGTCATTACCGGTTTTGCCACCGTCTCCAAGGCCGTCAGCGCCATGAAGCAGGGGGCCTTCGACTTCGTCGGCAAGCCGTTTACCCCTGATTACATTCGAATCGTCGTCGGTCGGGCCGTCGAAAAGATCACCCTGCAGACGGAAACGCGGAAACTGCGCCATGAGCGCAGTCTCAGTCTCGAAGCCATTCAAAACGAGAAAAGCAGATTGAAAACAGTCTTCAGCTGCATGGTGGAGGCAGTGATCATCACCGATACCGAGGCGGTGGTGGTGCACCACAATCCGGCGGCAATAAAGCTTCTCGAGATCCAGACCGATCCGGTCATAGGCAAGCCGCTTTCAGCTTCCATAACCGATATCAACGGCATCAGCATGGTCAGGGAGGCCATGGCCAAATCCATCGTCGTCACCCGAGAGTTCAAACCGGGCACCATATCGCGAAAATACCTGCGGGCCTTGTGCTCGCCGGTAAAAGTCGAGGACGACAGAGTCATAGGCTCCGTCACCACCTTCGAAGACATTTCCACCCATAAGGAAATCGACCGGATGAAATCGGACTTCGTTGCCATGGTGGCCCATGAGCTCAAATCGCCGCTGGCATCCATTGAGCAGATGATTTACGCCCTGCAGAGCGACTGTCAGTACGAAGCCGCCAGCTCCTGCAATGCTCTTCATTCACGCATGACCGTCCGCACCAAAGATCTTCTCCGCCTGATCGACAATCTCCTCAATCTCTCCAAACTCGAAAGCGGCACCGTCGTCTTCAATCTCGAACCCATCAACGGCCACGAAATTATCAGCGACATCGTTGAGATCACCGCTCCCCAGGCGGAGGGGAAAAATATAACGCTGCGCTACGAACCCTGCGAGCAGGAATGGTGGTTCAATGTCGATTATGACCATATCCGCACGGCCATAATGAACATCGTTTCCAATGCCGTCAAATATACGCCGGAAGGCGGCGAGGTAACCATCAAAACCTCAGTCAACGGCAGTTTGGCCAGCCTCTCGGTCAAGGACTCGGGCATAGGCATCAGCGAAAAGGATCTGCCGCACATCTTCGACAGATTTTTTCGGGTCAAGGGCAAGGCCACGCGCCACATCACCGGCTCCGGGCTCGGTCTTTCCCTGGTCAAGGAAGTGGTGGACGCCCACCAGGGGTATATAGAGGTGCAGTCAACCCCTGAAGCAGGAACATCCTTCACCCTGAGTTTTCCCCTGACAGCTCCCGCCTCCGCTTCTGGCTAATTCGGACATTCCACCGGTTGATAGTTAACGTTATAGGCAACACACATTCCGTCCATTTTTTTCAGAGGCATTTTTTCAAAAGAGAAAATCTGTGCTATACTTTGCTTATGTTTCCACGAAAGAGAATGATTTTACACAAATATCTGTTGTTATTCAGCTCCATTGCGGGTATTTTTCGTGCTTTTCTCACCACATGAACCAGAAAAGCGAGCTGAAAACACACCGCCGGCCACCAGAAAAAGCCAGTCACGCATTCTTCTTCGGCGGCAGCTCCATTCTCCTTCGCGAAACCGGCCATTGCAACCGTCACGTCAACCGAGGCATAGATCATGAACAAAAAGGACTACCGGCAGAAACTCGTCGTCAACGAGAGGGAATACAGCTACTACGACATCACTCTTCTGCAGAAAAACAACATAGCCGATATAGAACGGCTGCCCTTCTCCATACGCATCCTGGTGGAAAACCTCCTGCGCAAAATGGACGACAGGGTGGTGAAAGCGGCGGACCTTCAGGAGATAGCTGGCTGGAAGACGAGCTATGCATCGCCCTCGGAAATTCCCTATCACCCCGCCCGGGTTCTCATGCAGGATTTCACCGGTGTACCGGCGGTGGTCGACCTGGCGGCTATGCGCGATGCGGTCAAAGAGCTTGGCGGAGACCCGGCGAAAGTCAACCCGATGGTACCGGTTGAGCTCATTGTCGACCACTCCATCCAGGTGGATTTCTACGGTACCTCCAGAAGTCTTACCCAGAATGTCGAAAAGGAATATTCCCGCAACAATGAACGCTATACGCTGCTCAAATGGGCGCAGAAAAGCTTCCACAACTTCAACGTTGTTCCGCCGAACTCCGGCATCTGTCACCAGGTAAACCTCGAACATCTGGGCAGAGTGGTCATTGCCGACGACGACAATCTGACCTATCCCGACACCCTGGTGGGCCTCGACTCCCACACCCCCATGATCAACGGCATCGGCGTTATGGGCTGGGGCGTCGGGGGTATAGAGGCCGAAGCGGTAATGCTCGGCCAGCCCTATTATATGTCGATCCCCCAGGTGATAGGCGTCAAGCTGACCGGCAGTCTCCGGGAAGGTGTGACGGCAACGGATTTGGTCCTTCGGGTTACGGAATTGCTGCGGCAGAGCAACGTCGTTGAAAAATTCGTTGAATATTTCGGTCCCGGCGTCGCCAGCCTCTCCATACCCGACCGCGCCACCATAGCCAACATGACGCCTGAATACGGGGCAACACTTGGTTTCTTTCCCATAGATGACAAGACCATAGAGTACCTTCACCTGACGGGCAGAAAGGACAAGGCGGAGCTGACCGCGGCCTATGCCAGGGCCAACAGACTCTTTCTCACCGACAACGAAAGTGCCGAGTACAGCAAGATCGTCGAACTCGACCTCGCTTCCGTCATCCCTTCGCTGGCCGGCCCGGCCCGACCCCAGGATCGAATCGATCTCTCCCGGATCAAGGACAGCTTCGAGGAAATCCTCGGCTGCGAATACGAGAGGGATACGGAGACGAAGAGTATTTCCAATTTCCATCAGGAATCCGGCTGCCAGACCACCCGCCCCCGCAAATGTACGCCGGCGCAGAAACGGCTTTTCACCCTCGACATCGACGGCGAGAAGATCAGCCTTGGAGACGGCAGCGTCGTTGTCGCCGCCATCACCTCCTGCACCAACACCTCCAACCCCCATGTGCTCATAGGCGCCGGCCTCATAGCCAAGAAGGCGGTGGAATTCGGCCTCAAGGTCCCGCCCTATGTCAAGACCAGCTTTGCTCCGGGGTCGAAGGTGGTTCCCAACTACCTGCGGGACGCCGGGCTGACCCCCTACTACGATGCCCTGGGATTCCATCTGGCCGCCTACGGCTGCACGACCTGTATCGGCAACAGCGGGCCTCTCAAGCCGGAGATCGAAGCCCTGATCAAGGAACACGATCTCAATGTCGCCGCCATTCTCTCGGGCAACCGCAATTTCGAGGCCCGCATACACCAGCGGATCAAGTCGAACTTTCTGGCCTCGCCGATGCTGGTCGTGGCCTTTGCCCTGGCCGGCAGGATTGACATTGATCTGACCAGCACTCCCCTGGGCCATACCCCCAATGGAGAACCGGTATATCTTCATGATCTGTGGCCAGCAAGCGAGGACATAGACGACCTGGTAGCCAAAGTGGTCACCCCGGAAGGCTACGCCAGCGTCTATTCAAGCATCTTCGAAGGCGACGAATTCTGGAAGGCGCTGCAGGTGGCCGAATCGACGACATACCCCTGGGACCCGAAATCCACCTACATCAAGCGCCCGCCCTATTTCGACGACTTCAGTCTTGAGGTGGAACAAATCGGCAATATTAACAAATCGAGGCCGCTTCTGCTCCTTGGCGATTCGGTAACCACCGACCATATCTCCCCGGCCGGGTCCATTCCCGAGGAATATCCGGCGGGAAAATATCTCATCGAGCAGGGCGTCAAACCGGAGCATTTCAACTCCTACGGTTCGCGGCGCGGCAACCACGAGGTGATGATGCGCGGAACCTTCGGCAATATCCGCATCAAAAACAGAATGGTCGAGCCCAAGGAAGGCAGCTTCACCATTAAAAAACCAGAGAACAAGGAAATGTTCATCTACGATGCGGCCGTTGAATACTCCCGGGAAAAAATGCCGCTCATCGTTCTCGGCGGTACCGAATACGGTACCGGCTCATCGCGCGACTGGGCGGCCAAAGGCACCAACCTTCTCGGTATCAAGGCCGTTCTTGCCCGCTCCTATGAGCGCATACACCGCAACAATCTCGTGGGCATGGGCATACTGCCCCTGATTTTCAAGGCAGGCGACAGCTTCGAGAAATATGGGATCAGCGGCGACGAGTTTTTCAGTATCGAGGGTCTGCAGGCAATGAAGCCGCAGCAGGAACTCACCGTACATGTGATAAGAGTAGACGGTACGGATTTTTCCTTCCAGGTCAACTCAAGGCTCGACACGGATATCGATATCGCCTACTACGAGCATGGCGGCATTCTCCCCTATGTTCTGCGGAAAATAATGGGCGAATAAAAGAACCTGATTCCCTCTAATGTTCAGCAAATCTTTTTGAGACAGGGATAAGCTGAGTTTCAGGGGTAATCAGATAAAAGAATATCCCCTTGAGGCAGATGGCCATCGTGTTCCGGCAGGCATCATTCGCCGCTGAATTGCCGGTAGTATTTCTTGACGCAGTCGGGACAGATACCATGGGTGAGATCAGCTTCGGAATGCTCGGCCAGGTAGGCCTCGAGCTGATTCCAGAAGCCTTTGTCGTCTCTGATTTTCTTGCAGTGCGAACAGATGGGTGTCCTCTGATTCCTTTTTTGATCGGTCCTGTCTGCGTCGGGATGGATATCCTATAGGAAATCTCAGCAAAGTTCAAATCTATTTCTGATCAGGTATCCAGCCATGATCCCGTTTTCCGGGAGGTGTTGAGGATACCGGGTAATTTACCTGGTCAGAAGGCGATAAATTTCCGTAAGGCGCGAAGGCAGCTGGCCGATGTTTTGCACATGGGTATAGTTGCCCCGGCCGAAGAGATACTCGAGGTAGTCGTGGGATTCCTGATCGATGGTGATACAGTAAGGATGGATCCCCCTGCCCCGGGCCTCGGCCAGGGCCTTACGGGTATCCTCGATGGCATACTGCCCCTTGTAGGCATCGTAGTCCTCCGGCTTGCCGTCGGAGAGGATCAACAACAGCCGGCTCTTACTGTCGATCGTTTTGAAATGATTGATCATATGGCGTATGGGCGGACCCATTCTCGTGTACTCCTTCGGCGAGATGGCGGCGATTCTCGCCTTCACCTCGCTGTCGTAGCGCTCGGCTATGTCCTTTATGCCGTAGACCTCGGAGCGCATCCGCCGCATTCCGGAAAAACCATAGATGCCGTAGCGGTCTCCGACCGACTCCATGGCCTCGCAGAGCAGAACCAGCGCTTCCTTGATGGCGGTGCCGATCCAGCCTTCAGTCGAATTCGACATATCCACCAGAAAAACCGTGGATATACTGCGCTCATCCCGAAGGAGGCGGACAAACAGCTTCTCCGAGGGCGAAAGTCCGGCACGCAGGTCGCCCAGCGAGTCGATGACGGCGTCGAGATCGAGGTCGTCGCCGTGCCGTTGTCGTCTGGCAAATCGCTCCTGGGTGCGCATCATCTCAAACTGTCGACGGATTTTAAGCAGAATGCCATGGTGTTTGTCCAGTGTCCGGTCGACGAAATCGGTTTTGACCCCTTTCAAGGTCCGCTGGCGCAGAGAGCACCAGTTTTTCCTGTACCCGTGGCGGCGATAATCCCATTCGTCATAAGGGATAAACATCTCCGCGGAACCGGCGGCACCGTCATCCGCCCCCTCGCCGGCAGTTTTTCCCCGGCCGGCCAGGCCGAAGGCTGCGGAAACATAACTCTCGGGAAGCCCGCCCAGATCGGCCCCGATGCTGTTTATCAGCGAACAGATATCATCGGGCAGCTCCATGGCACTGTTGTTTATTGAAATATTGGCCCGTAAAGCGGCTTCATCGTTTTCGCCGTCGCTTTGAGGCACCATGATTTTGGCGCTGTCCGCCTGGCTCTCCCCGGCGCCTGCCGGCCTTTGCTCTTCATCGGCAAGCAAATTTTTTTTGCGTATAAACTCAGCAAGCGAAGTGGCGAATTTCTTCTTGTTTTCAATAATCCTTTTCTCGGTGACCTCTTCCGCTTCGGCAAAATTGAAGTGATCCATGAGAGGGGTGAAGCTGAACTCTTCTCCCTTGACGCCCAACTCCTCTGCACAGGCATCGAGCCGAGACAGCATATCGCCGGCGGCGAAAGGTTCACACCAGTCCTGCAGCAGCGCCAGAAGGCTGTTCTGTCTGCCTCGACAATCCTCGAAGGCGACAATGGATTCGAACAGTTCTTCGAGCAGACGATGATCCTCAGAGTTCCGTCGGCGGCGCAGCAGGCACAGCTTCCGACGTATATCCTGCGTCTGCCGGATGAGACCGCCGTATTGCCGGCGCAAAATGCCAAAAGCCCGGTAGAGCTCCATCATCTCATAGAGAATATGGCTTCGACGACTGTCCCTGAAGGTCTGGAAAAAGGCCTCGGCCCGAGTGCCTCGATGTATCGCACCTCCCCTTTCGTCGGCGCCCTCCTTATCCCACAGACGGCGATGGTTGAGACTGCGAAGCTTGATAAAACTGGTCTGCAAAGCGATCAGCAGCCTGTAACAGAGAAGATTTCTGTCACTGCCGGCGAAAACGGCGATCTGCCCGGGGAGATAAATGGTTTCGGTATCGGTATAGGTGGTATCAGAGTGTTGCAGACCGAGGGGAAGACCGCTCATCGCCCTGGCAAAGGAGCTCAAACGCCCATGGTGATCCTGCAGGCCCACCGCCGCGGTATCGATGTCCTCATCAAGCCTCCCCGGATCGGTATCGGCCATATATGCCCGCGCCTTCTTCAGACCCCCTTCTTCGTAGCTGTGAAGGATACGCCTGAGCCATTCTGCCAGCGTATTGGGATCGAGTCCACCGGCATTTTTCACACCTTCCTTGAGAAAGGAAAAAGAAAGACTGTGGCTGATAGGCCAGATGGTGGGGATCGCCTGGAGAAGAAGATTCTGCTTTTCTTCGCTAAGCCCTTCGAGATCGGTCAAGGCATCTTCGATATCCCATTCATTGGGCCGTGAGGGATGGACATATCTGTGAAACTCTTTATGTAACTCTCTATATTGCATGTATCTTCAAGGCCATAACTCCACCGGCAGAACGCAGTGCTACAGAACCGCCTCCACCATATCCTCTATGGACATGATCAGTTCGATGTCATCGGTGAGGCTCTGGGTGATACCTGCTCTGCAGGCGGTTTGCGAATTGATTCCTGATTTGATCAGCAGGGCGGTCTGGATCAGCAGGCGGGTCGAAGCGCCCTCCGCCAGACCCGAGTCCTTGAGGTTGCGGGTCATGTGCCCGATTTTGACGAGCTTTTCCGCCAGTTCCTCCTCAACACCGGCTTCGGCGGCGACTATCCGCTGCTCCAGCGCTTTGGCCGGATAGTCGAAGGCGATGGAGACGAAGCGCTGCCGGGTGGAGATCTTGAGATCCTTGACGACACTCTGATAGCCGGGATTGTAGGATACGGCGAGCAAAAACGATGGCGGTGCTGTCAGTAATTCTCCTCTTTTTTCGATCGGCAGCTGCCGCCGGTCATCGCCTAAGGGGTGAATGACCACCGTTGTGTC
>JBEPWT010000036.1:0-22433 GCA_041642275.1 Desulfopila sp.
CTTGATCATCACCGTCCCCTCACGGAGGAGTAGCCAGGGGAGCACGGCGGCAAGCCGACCTGCCGCGCGCATATCGGCCTGTTGTCAGACAGGCTGTCCTGTGGCGCAGGACCCGTTGTCCGAAGGGGTCGGACAGCACCGCCTGCCGGATGGCCGTAAACCCATCCCTTGGGTCCCTGCTACAGCCGTCCTGGCTGCAGGCACCCGTGAAAAGGGCCCCTGTCTCTTTGCCATTGGATACGCTGAGTTTCAGGTCTAATCAGATTTTCTTTTTGTAAGGAATGAAAATTGCTACGCCTATCAGGCAGAAGGGTACCACGAAAGAGTACTTTTAGCCTCCGACCATTTGACATTCAATGCGACTATCTCCTGTACTACTATGTATCAATCTCATTGATTGCTTAATCAGACTCCACACTGGAGAAAAAAACGCTTCTGTCGTCGCGCGGATATCTGCAAAGAGGTACCGCGCTTCTTCCGTGTCCTCTAACAACCCGCCTCCAGGCCTGGTTCGCCAGGTTCGTCGTTGTGGTCGAGGCGTCGTTACTATAACATCATTTATCTTTCAGCATTATTGGGTCCACCGTTGCGCCTTGTGCCGACGGTTGTGTTAAGCCTCTGATATAAAACCACAAGATGTGTGTTGTGTCGCCGGTGGCAATGATTTCGGCGCCCCGCGGCACATGAAGGTGAACAGGTCTTTTCATCTGGACCGGCCGTGAAATGGCTGCTGGGGGTGCTCAAAAAGAGAAAAGCCGGTGACATTCGCCCGGAACCGGGGTTCTGTCTCCGGGGCTTGGAGATGTTGTGGGTAACGGAGCAGACAGCCGCACGAGATTGAGGGTTGCAGGCGGTTTTGTGCAGTACGCTGCTGGAGTGTCTTTATCAGTAAAGGAGGTGGTTCGGACTTTTGAATATGGCAGGCAAGAAACAGACGAGAGTGAAGCGGGAAAGTGAGAAAAGTTACTCTAAGGAGGAGGTGCAGAATGCGTTTCAATATGCCGGGTATGTTATTTGTTCTCTTGCTGTTTGCTATCCCCGCAACGGCTTTTGCCGCGGAATCCTCGGAATCCTATAAGGATCCGGTGACGGGCATGGAGTTTGCCATGATCGAGGGCGGCTGCTTCGACATGGGAGACGTCGCCGGGGCAGGCGATCCCAACGAGAGACCGGTGCGCGAGGTCTGCGTTGGCGATTTCTACATGGGAAAATTCGAAGTGACCAACGCTCAATACGATACCTTCAGGCCCGCTCACGACAGCGGTGAAAGCTTCGATATGAGCCTGGACGAGCCCAACCTGCCGGTGGTCTATGTATCCTGGGAGGATGCCACCGCTTTTGCCGAGTGGCTTTCCCAGGAGACAGGAGAGACCTTCCGGCTGCCAACCGAGGCGGAGTGGGAGTATGCAGCCAGGGCCGGCTCGGAGCAGATCCGTTTTTGGGGCAACAATCCCGATGAAGCCTGCGAATATGCCAATGTGGCCGACATGACGGCAAAGGAAAAAAGACCTAACTGGACCACCTTTCACTGTGACGACGGTTATGCCGCCGCGGCTCCGGTGGGCAGTTTCAAACCCAATGACTGGGGGCTCTATGACATGCTCGGCAATGTCTGGGAGTGGTGTGCCGACGTCTATAGCAGCGAGGCCTACTCCAGGC
Organism: Desulfopila sp.; assembly: GCA_041642275.1. Lineage (GTDB taxonomy): Bacteria > Desulfobacterota > Desulfobulbia > Desulfobulbales > Desulfocapsaceae > Desulfopila_A. The sequence continues at coordinate 1,660 of JBEPWT010000036.1, forward strand.
TTCCGCAGCAGGATCCCCTCTACCAGGGGGCCGGGGAGTATCGGGTCATGCGCGGCGGCGGCTGGAGCAACGGGCCCCTGGGCATAACCAGTTCCCACCGGGTCGGTCTCTCGCCCAATTTCGGACATCATTCCCTGGGCATACGGCTGGTAAAAACGGTTCAATGACAAGAGATACGCACGGATATGCTGAAAATGACAAAGAATAATCCTGGAGGCACCATATGAAGAGAAAGTATATTATGCTGTTTTTACTGCCGTTCAGCCTGTTTTTGCTCTCCACCCAGTCACAGGGCGCCGAGGGCGAGGCGGAGGAGGCGGCGATGGGCTTTATTGGCGCGGAAACCTGCCAGGAGTGCCATGAGGACACCTATGCCAGCTATGCCCGCTCCATCCACTCGCGAAAGGTCATCAAGGGACCGGCGGCGCAGAACGCCTGTGAAACCTGTCATGGCGCCGGCGCCGAACATGTCGAGAAGGGCGGCGGCCGCGATGTGGCCATCTTCTCCTTCGAAGATGATGTCGACCCCGAGGCGAGATCGGCGAAATGCCTCAGCTGCCACCGGCAGAATACCGATATGGACAGCTGGGAGATAGGAGCGCACAGCCGCAACGAGGTCTCCTGCGATTCCTGCCACGACCTGCATGCCGACACTTCCCAGCGTCCGAGCGAACCGGAGGTCTGCTTCGAATGCCATCAGAGCGTGCGCATCGAGGTGAACAAACGATCCCACCATCCGATCATCGAGGGCAAGGTCAGCTGCTCCTCCTGTCACCAGCCCCATGGCAGCCTCACCGAGGGCGGACTGAAGACGGCCGGACCCCAGGAGCTCTGTTACGAGTGCCATGCCGACAAGCGGGGACCCTATATCTACGATCATCCGCCGGTGGAGGAAGACTGCATGATCTGCCATACGCCGCACGGCAGCAGGCATGCCAAGCTGATGAAGGAAAAGGTGCCCAACATATGTCAGGACTGCCATGACTGGCAACGTCATCCGGGTACGCCCTATGACAATGAGGCGGGATTCGCCGGCAGCGGCCCCAGCAACAGATTCTTCGCCAGGTCCTGTCTCAACTGCCATGCTACCATTCACGGCGGCAACACCTTTGAAAATCACCGCTTTACACGATAGGAGGAGGGAATATGAAGAAGAGATCGATATTGCTCGCGACAACGGCCCTGTTCATCCTCCCCGTCGGAGGCGCTTTTGGCGCCGGCGATGCAGGCATGAGCGGCTCCGTCGAACTCGGAGCCCGGCTTGCCGCCGACGAGGACGACGGCGCCAAGTTCATGGAATACCGCGACCTGGAGAGCGGCGTGATCGGCAATTTCATGTACAACTATTATCGGGACGCCCTGTTCTTCGATGTCGAGGCCGCCGGCATTGGCCTTGACGACCAGTATTACCGGCTCGAGGGGGGGCTCTACAACACTCTCAAATTCTGGCTGTTCTATGACGAGATTCCCCATAATCTCAGCTTCGATGCGCGCACGTTCTATTCGGGGGTGGGCGGCGGCGATCTCAACACCGCCCGGAACCCTGCCGATGAGTCGACCTGGAGAACCTTCGACTATACCATCGATACGGAGCAGTTCGGCGGCGGCGCCGAATTCCTGCAAGGCTCGCCCTACTTCGTCCGCTTCAATGTCAGCCAGGAGAACAAGGAAGGGGTACGGCCTCTGGGCAGCGGCAGCTTTTCCGGAGTAGTTGAGATGCCGGAGCCGGTCGACCACACCACCAACAATGTCTCGCTGGCCGGCGGCTACCGTTCCGACACCATATCATATAGTATCTCCGGCATGTACAGCTCGTTTGACAACGACAACAACGCTCTCGAGTGGGACAACCCCTTCATCGGTATAACCGAGCACAACTCCCTGGCCCAGGACAGCGATTACGGCAAGTTCGGCGCCGATTTCACCTGGCACCAGCTGCCGATGATGTCCACCCTGAGACTCAGGGGAACCTATACGACGCTCTCCAGCGATTTCCATGTCAGCGAGCTCGGGGCCTCCATACCAGCCGGGTTGAACTCGCTGACCTTCGACGGCGACGTGACCACCGCCAGGTTCAATGCCGCTCTGTTCTCGCATCCCACGGACAGCCTCGAGACCAAGGTCTTCTTCGAATATTTCGACCGCGACAACGACTCGACGGTGATCGAATATACCGGCGGCGGCAATGACATTCATCTCTATGAGTATGACAGGTACAACCTTGGTTTCGACGTCGGCTACGACCTGGTCGCCGACACCACGCTGGGCGGCGGCTACACGTTCGAGGAGGTCGACCGTACCAACCGGCACGATGCCGAGAGCAACAGCGACCATGAGTTCTTCGTCAACGTCAAAAATAAAAGTCTTGATTTTCTCACCGCCAAGGTCGAGTACACCTACCTCAACCGCGACACCGACGAGGATTTCGACCTTGCCGGCGTAACTCCTCTGGACGCTGAGTATATCGTCCTGTTCGTCGACCGCTTCGATGCCGCTTCCAAGTCGAAGCACGAACTGGAGTTTGCCGTGGAGGTCTACCCCTTTCGGGCGCTTGACTTCGGCGCCTCCTACACCTATGTCAACAACGACTACGACGATGCCATCCTCGGCCGGACCGAGGACAGCGGCCACGAGTTGTATGTCGATGCCATGTGGCGGGCGGCGAAATTTCTCAGCCTGGGCGGTTTTGCCGGATATGAGAGGTATGAGTCGGATTCCAACCACTACAACTACCGGGCCGGCTTCCAGGGACAGACCGCCAACCCCCTGGTGGATGACGGCAATCCCGACTCGTTCCGCTGGAGCCAGTTCGACGAGGAGGATTACTGGACCCTGGGTCTGACGGCGAAGATGCCGCTGATGCGCGACCGGCTGGTTCTCAGTTTCCTGGCCCAGTACCAGGAATCAGACGGCGAATCCGATTTCACCACCGAGGGTGCCACGCCGCTGGAATCCATCGACGAATTCGAGGACTATTACATAGCCACCTTCGAGGCCAGGGCTTCCTATGCCTTCACCGAGGCCTGGGCCCTCAACCTCGGCTATCTGTTCGAAAAAAGCAACTACGACGACCGGCAATACGAGGGCTATGATCTCAGTCCGGGCGGCACCTATCTGAGTGGAGCCTACGCCGATCATGACTACGATGCCCATGTCGGCTATGTAACGCTCAAATATTCGTTCTAAGGAGCTGACTACAGAGGAGCTGACTACAGAGGATCTGACGACAAAGCCCTGCGGCTCGGCCAGATGACTGTGATTTACCAACGAGGGGCGCCCCACGGCGCCCCTCGTTGTCTTTGGATATATCCGGGGACCGGGGCAGCGGGCAGCCAGCAATCAGCCACGGTTTCCGGCCTGTCATTTTCTTGTGGCGCGGCGGCAGGTATTGTCAAAGGCGATATTTTTTCCAGAGTCTGGTTTTTCCGCGAAATATTCGAGCTATACCTCCTTGAAATTCTGTTTGTCATGTCTGCTGAAAACGGGTAGACTTGACAGCAAAATATGAGCGAGCGCTCGATAGCCAAATCGTCTCGAGCCTGTACCTGAAATTGAAGGAGGAGAACGGCCATGGAGAAAAGCAAGGTAAACAGAAGTGTCCTGACACCGGTGCAATTTTTGAATCGCAGTGCTCTCGTCTATCCGCAGAAGGTGGCGGTCGTCTACAGGGACCGGCGGTATACCTACTCGGAGTTCCAGGCCAGGGTAAATCGTCTGGCTGGTGCTCTGATAAAAGCAGGGGTAGGTCCGGGCGACAAGGTCGCTTTTCTCTGTCCCAACATTCCGCCCATGCTCGAGGCCCATTACGGAGTCCCGCTCATCGGTGCCGCCCTGGTCTGCATCAATATCCGTTTGTCCAGAAGCGAGGTGTCCTATATTATCAACCATTCCGATGCCAAATATGTTTTTGTCGATACCGAATTCGCTTCCTTGATCGATCCCTCGGAACTGAGCAAGGTCGAGGGCTATGTCAATATCTGCGATACCAGCGACACGCTTGAACTGGATGGCCCCGGATATGAGGCCTTTCTCGAAAGCGGCTCAGCCGCCGCCATTGATCCGATGGTAGAGGATGAAAGCCAGCTATTGTCGATAAACTATACCAGCGGCACCACCGGCAGACCCAAAGGCGTCATGTATCATCATAGAGGCGCCTATCTCAACGCCATCGGCGAAGTGCTGGAATCGGGTCTCAACGCCTCTTCCGTCTATCTCTGGACCCTGCCCATGTTTCACTGCAACGGCTGGTGCTTCACCTGGGGAGTGACGGCCGTGGGGGCAACCCATGTCTGCTTGCGCAACGTCGTTGCCGAGGATATCTACCGGCTCATCGAAGAGGAGAATGTCTCTCATCTCTGCGCCGCACCGACGGTGCTGATAACCATGAGTACCTGGCCGAAAGCCTCCGACATTGAAATACCGCAGAAGCTGCAGATCATGACCGCCGGGGCGCCGCCGGCGCCGACCATTATCCGCAATATGGAAGAGATAGGCGCCGATATTCTCCACACCTACGGCCTCACCGAAGTCTACGGTCCCCACAGCGTCTGCGCCTGGCAGCCGCAGTGGCAGGAGCTTTCGGCGGAAGAGCGAGCCACGCTCAAATCGAGGCAGGGGGTCCCCTACATGGTGACGCATTTCATGGATGTGGTCGATCCGCACAGCATGGAGCCGGTGCCTCGTGACGGAGAGACCATAGGCGAGATCGTCATGCGCGGCAACAATGTCATGACCGGCTATTACAAAGATGAGGAGGCCACCGCCAAGGCCTTTGAAGGCGGGTGGTTCCACAGCGGCGATCTCGCCGTCATGCATCCCGACGGCTATGTCCAGATAAAAGATCGAAAAAAGGATATCATCATCAGTGGCGGTGAGAATATATCCACCGTCGAAGTTGAAAACGTCATTTATCGGCACCCCGATGTCCAGGAGGTGGCGGTGGTTCCCGTCCCGGACGATAAGTGGGGGGAAGTGCCCAAGGCCTTTGTCGTACCCAAACCGGGAACCACGCCGAGTGCCGAGGATATCATCGCCTTCACCAAGGAGAACCTGGCGCGCTTCAAGGCGCCGAAGTACGTGGAGTTCGGCGACCTGCCGAAAACGGCCACCGGCAAGATCCAGAAATTCAAACTTCGCCAGAAGGAATGGCAGGGGCGGGAGCGGATCCGATAGCCAGAACACGGAGGGACCGCAGGGCCAGCGAAAGCTCCGGCATGTTAAAAGCTTTCTGTATAATGCCGCCGCCTCCCCGACGCAGGCAGAAGACGGTGCCGGAGCGGAGCCAAAGATCTGTCTGGACGCCGGTGGCGAACTTGCAAGTGGCGCAATATTGCTTATTTTGTCGTGACAGGCCGAGTTTTTTACTGCGTGTTCATTTGTCAAGGGGGGCGATAATGGTAGAGCTGAAAACGATTAAAAAAGAGAATGTCGTATCGGCGCTCGAACTGGCCAAGAGATACCGGCTGCTGGGAGAGCCGGAGGAGGCCGAGAGTATCTGTCGTGATATACTCGAAGTGGAACACGACAACCAGGATACCCTTATCACTTTGCTGCTTGCTCTCACCGACAAGTTTTCCTCAAGCGGCCTCAATCCGGCCTTCGACCAGGCCAAAGAGATTGTACAGAGACTGGCAGAGGCCTACTGCAAGGCCTATTACCTGGGTATTGTCTACGAGCGTCGGGCTAAATACCATCTCAAGCAGGGCGGGCCGGGGTGCGGACCGGCTTCATACCAGTGGTTCGCCAGGGCGCTCGGCGCCTACAACGAGGCGCTGGAGAGCTGCGATCCCGACAACCAGGACGCCGTCCTGCGCTGGAATTCATGTGCCCGCATCATCAATAACAACCCGCATGTCAAAGCCGACGACGAAACGCCCTCGGATCTGCTGCTGGATGCCTATGATTGAGCTCCAGCCTCGGTTAAGAAAGCAGCTCTTTCACCCCGGCGGCTGAGGCCGTCACTTTTCCTGGCCGATCATTTTCTTTGTCTGGTTGATGCGTTTGGTGATCAGGATCGAACGCGGACAGGCCCTGGTGCACTCGAAGTGGTTCTGGCAGGGCCAGACCCCGTTCTCCTCGTTGAGCACCGCCATGCGCTCCGCAGCTCCCCGATCACGTGAGTCGGCGAGAAAGCGGAAGGCCTGGGCGATGGCCGCCGGACCCAGGAAATTGGGGTTTTCGCCGAGAACGGGACAGGCCGAATAACAGGACGCGCAGAGTATGCAATTGGTTGTGTCGTCGAAGGCCAGACGCTCTTCCTGCGACTGGATGCGTTCTTTTTCAGCCACCGGTTCGTCATTTATAAGATAGGGTTCGACACTGCGGTATTTGGCAAAGAAGTCGGTCTGATCGACGATCAGATCGCGCTGAACCTGCAAATATCGCAGCGGTTCGACGGTGATGGTATCTCCGGAGGCGCCGGCGACATCTTGTATCAGCGTCTTGCAGGCCAGGGCATCCTTGCCGTTGATGCGCATGGCATCCGAGCCGCAGACCCCGTGGGCGCAGCTTTTGCGAAAGCCGAGACTGCCGTCCTGGAAGCGCTTTATCTGCATGAGGGCGTCCAGCAGCCGGGCATTGCCGTCGATTTCCACTTCATATTCCTGGTAGTGTGGTCTGTCGTCGCTGTCGGGGGTGAATCGTTGTATCTTCAAAGTGATCTTCATGTCGTGCTCCGGTAGTGTCAATAGGTGCGCGGTTTCGGTTGCCAGAGTGAAATGTCGACGGGTTTATAGTCGATTCGTACCGTGTCCTCTTCGAGGTAGGCAAGTGTGTGCTTGAGCCAGTTGTCGTCATCGCGTTGGGGATAATCCTCGCGGCTGTGCGCTCCGCGGCTCTCCTTGCGGTTGCGGGCGGAGACAGCGGTGATCAGCGACAAATCCAGGAGGTTGCCGAGTTCGATGAGTTCGAGCAGGTCGGTGTTGTAGCTTGTCGATGTGTCCTGGACCCTCACCTGCCGGTAGCGCTTGCGCAGTTCCTGCACCTGGCTTTCGGCCTCTTGCATTTCCCCGTCATTGCGGTAAATGCCCACCTTTTCCATCATCACTGTCTGCAACTCATCGCTGATATGGCCGCCGTGGTGCTCCGATGTCCCCTCGGTCAGGTTTTTCAGCCATTCTCTGGCGGGGTCGGCGTCGCCATCGCTGAGGCGCGGAGCGTCGATGTCTTTGACGTAGCCGCCTATATGGCGTCCGGCACGACGGCCGAAGACCACCAGGTCCAGCAGGCTGTTGGTACCCAGGCGGTTAGCGCCGTGGACTGAGACGCAGGCGCATTCGCCGACGGCATAGAGCCCTTCGACGAGCGTGCCGTTGCCGTCGGCGACCACCTGGCCGTTGATATCGGTGGGGATGCCGCCCATGGCGTAGTGGGCCGTGGGCAGCACCGGAATAGGCGTATCGGCGGGGTCGATGCCCAGATAGGTTTGGCAGAAACCGGTGATGTCGGGCAGTTTGGCCAGCAGGGTCTTACTGCCGATGCCGGTGGCGTCGAGATGGACATAATCGTCGACGCGGCCGTCGCCGCGGATGCCCCTGCCGGCCCGGACCTCGGTGACCAGCGAGCGGGCGACGATATCCCGGGGGGCCAGGTCGAGCAGGGTGGGTGAATAGTCTTCCATAAATCGCTTTCCGTCTTTATTGCGGAGAATGCCGCCCTCGCCCCGCACCGCTTCCGAGATCAGGATGCCTAAACCCTTTATACCCGTGGGGTGGAACTGGAAAAATTCCATATCCTGCAGGGGGACGCCGCGACGGGCGCAGACCGCCGGTCCGTCGCCGGTGTTGGCGTAGGCATTGGAGGTGATCTTGAACATGCGGCCGAAACCGCCGGTGGCAAAGAGCACCGCCTTGGCGGCAAAAATATGGATCTCGCCGGTGGCAAGCTCGATGGCGACGACGCCGCGGCAGAGGTTGCCCTCTTTGATGAGATCAATCACCTGGAACTCATCATAGAAGGCCACCTTATTCTTGATGCACTGCTGGTAGAGGGTCTGCAGAATCATATGACCGGTGCGGTCGGCGGCATAACAGGCGCGTCTGACCGGAGCTTCACCGAAATTTTTGGTATGACCGCCAAAGCGGCGCTGGTCGATACGACCCTCCGGCGTCCGGTTGAAAGGCAGGCCGCGGTTCTCGAGATCGTACACCGCCTGAATGGCCTCTTCTGCAAGTATCTTCGCCGCCTTCTGGTCGACGAGGTAATCTCCGCCCTTGACGGTGTCGAAGGCATGCCACTCGGCCCTGTCCTCCTCGACATTGCCCAAGGCGGCGCTGATGCCGCCCTGGGCGGCGCCGGTATGGCTGCGGACGGGGTAGAGCTTGGAAAGGACAGCGGTTTTCGAGCGCTGGCTTGCCTCCAGGGCGGCGTAAAGACCGGAGCCGCCGGAGCCGACGATGACGGTATCGAATTGATGGATCACTGGACATCTCCTTCTGCAGGGCTGCAGTGCTGAGTGAGAGTGGTGGCGCGTGATGGCGAATGGATATGTCTGGCCCGTTGGGTTGAACATATTCATGGTACCTGTTTTTCCCGGGGCGGGCAAGGATTTCGCCGCCGGTCGGTCCCTGGCGGAAAGAATCAGCCCTTGACGGCCAGCCGGCTGAAAATTTCGAAATATTCGGGAAAGGTTTTCGAGGTGCAGCCGGGGTCGTTGATGGTGACCGGCACATCTCCTAAAGCCGCCAGTGAAAAGCACATGGCCATGCGATGATCGTTATAGGTGTCGATGACGGCGTGGCGCAGCCTGGTGGGCGGAGTGATCTCCAGGTAATCCTCGCCTTCGATTACTTCTGCGCCCACCTTGCGCAGTTCGCAGGCCATGGCGGCGAGCCGGTCCGTCTCCTTGACCCGCCAGTTGGAGACGTTGCGGATGACCGTGGTGCCGGAGGCGAAAAGGGCGGTGGTGGCGATGGTCATGGCTGCATCGGGAATATGATTGAGGTCGAGATCAACGCCCTGGAGCTTACCCCGTTCGGCTTCGATGAAGTCGTCGCCCCAGGTGATCTTCGCCCCCATCCGTTCAAGGACCTCGGCAAAACGCACGTCCCCCTGCATGGAGGCGCGGCCGACGCCCTCGACCCGGACCCTGCCGCCCTTGATGGCTGCCGCGGCCAGGAAGTAGCTGGCCGAGGAGGCATCACCCTCCACCAGATACCTCCCCGGACTGGTGTAATACTGGCCTCCGCCGATGACCAAGCGGCGATAGCCGCGGTTGTCGGCCTCGACGCCGAAACGGCGCATCATCTCGAGGGTGATGTCGATATAGGGTTTGGAAACCAGTTCGCCGGCGACGGTGATGATGGAGTCCTGCGCGGCCATGGGAGCGGCCATGAGCAGGGCGGTGAGGAACTGGGAAGAGACCGAGCCGTCGATGGTGATGCTGCCGCCCTTGAGGCCATGGGCCGCAATCCGCAGGGGCGGATACCCTTCCTCTTTGAGGTAGTAGATGGTGGCCCCGGCCTGGGTCAGCGCGTCGACCAGGTCGCCGATGGGGCGCTCCTCCATGCGCTCTTCGCCCGTAAGCGTATAGGAGCCCCGGCCCAGGCACAGGGCGGCGCAGAGCGGACGCATGGCGGTGCCGGCATTGCCGAGGTAGAGTTCCACGGTATCTGCGGCGAAAGGCCGGCCCAGTCCGACGATGCTGCAGCGGCCGCTGTTCTTCTCGAAGCTGCAGTTGACCCCGAGGCTTTTGAGGCTTTTGAGCATATAGCCGACATCGTCGGAGTCGAGCAGGTTGGTGAGCAGGGTGGTGCCGCGGGCAAGAGAGGCCAGCAGCAGGGCCCTGTTGGAGACGGACTTGGAGCCCGGCAGGCTGAGTGTTCCTTCCACGCGGGCAATGGGGGAAAGCGTCAGTGACTGCATCAGCGCTCCTTGTCGGCGGTATGTTCGTCCAGAGGCACCTTGAAGCCTTGCAGGCGCCGGCCGTATTCCCTGCGGAGGTTGTCGAGGAATTGCCTGTCGATCTCGCCCTTCCAGGTTTTCACCGAATAGAAGCGTTTGGGAATGACCACCTCGTCCGGATTATAGCCGGTGGCAAAGCGCACCTGCCAGCGCAGCTTGCGGATATATTCGCCTGACTCGTCGAGCGAGGCGGCCAATCCGGGGAGCCCGGCGCTGTCCAGACATTCGGCCAGCACCTCCGGGGTGTAGACCGAGCGGGCGAAAAGGCAGGCGACCATGGAGGTGAGCAGCACCCTGTCTTCTTCGTCCTTCATGAGAAAATCGACCGCGCCGTCGACGTCCTTGTCTGTATTTTTCTGGTCCCAGGAATAGGCGCCGGTATCGAGATGGGAATGCCTGAAGCCCAGCGACTGGGAGGCAAAAAACAACTCGCCGGTGGCATAACCGGCCATCTCCTGGCCGAGAACGCAGGCGAACTCGCCGCCGCCGTATCTGGCCGCGGCTTTGAGGGTGCCTTGGGCGAGTATCGCGTAGAAATCGTTGATACCCTTGCCCAGGAAAGCCGCGGCCTTGATGTAGCCGTCGGTGTCGCCGAAACGCAAGGGGACGAGGGTCTCGTTTTCGGAAATCAGGCCCCGCTCGCTGGCCTCCGTGGCCCAGGCAAGGGCTACGCCGCCGGACATTGCATCAAGACTGACCTTTTCCAGGCTGTCGAGAACGCGGAGAATATCGAAACTGTCGGTTATGCCGAGCATGGAGCCGGCGGCGAAGATCGGTTCGTAATCATAGGCCACCTGGTGAAAATGGTAGCGGTTGGCCTGCAGCGATTTTTCGCGGAAATAACCGATGTGGATGCAGCCCACCGGGCAGCCGGAACAGGCGGCATTGCGCAGCAGCGCGTCTTTGGCGAAGGTCTCGCCGGTGATGGTGCTTATGGCCGGGTCCGAGGTGGTCTGGAGATTGCGCCAGGGCAGCGACTGCAGTTCGTTGAGCGGTTCGAGGTTGGCCGGGGTGCCGAGGTCGAAGTATTTGTGCATCATGCTGGTGGCCGTAACTTCGGTATAGAGCTTCTTGTAGAGCTTGGCATAGTCGCCTTCCGGCTGGTCGAAGTCGTTGTCGCCATGGATGATAATGCCCTTGAGGTTCTTGTCGCCCATGACGGTGCCGCCGCCCATCCTGCCGAAATGGCGATAGGTATCGATATTGATGCAGGCCATGGCCGAGCCGGTCTCGCCGGACTGGCCGATGCGCAGTATGGAGCGATGGCCGGAACTGGCGCTGAACATCCGCCGCATGAGTTTGCCGCTGGCCAAGGCGTTCATGCCGCGCATGAAGCCCGCCTCCTTGCATTCGATGTGATTGGCGCCGATGCTGAGGCAGGAGAGCGTCTGCGCCTTGCCGGTGATGACGATGGCGTCGAGTCCGGCAAACCGCATGGCCAGAGCCGCCCGTCCGCCGCCGTGGCTTTCGGTGTACTGGTCGTGATAGGGCGACTTGAAGGCGCAGACCACCTTGCTCATCAGGGGAAAGAGGCCGGTCAGCGGACCTATGGTAAGAATGAAGGGCTGCTCCGCTTCGCCCCAGCTCTTTGCCGGCTGACCATAGAGGTGGAAGAGCAAAGCCGCCAGACCGCTGCCGCCGATATAGCGGTTTCTGCCTTGGTGGTGGACAATTTTGCCGCGTTTGCGGCCCAGGTCATAGTAGAGGATGCGGAACTGTTCGGAGATCACAGCAGCACCTCCTCGATGGTTCCGATTTTCTCGTAATCAAGGCAGTTCTGGGGACAGAAATCGACGCACCGGCCGCAGTGAATGCAGACGAAGACTTCTCGTTGCGCATTTTGATAAATGGCATCCACCGGACAGGCAGGTACGCAGGCGCCGCAGCGGATGCAGAGCTTTTTGCGGACGATGACGCCGCCGCCCTTGCGCTGCGAATAGGCGGAGGTCGGGCAGGCCTCGGCGCAGGGGGCGGGATCGCAGGCCAGGCAGCGAATGGCCCGGAACCCCGAAGAGATGCCGCCGGAAGATTCGATGCGAATGCCGGCGCAGGTCCAGCTGAGCTTTTTGTGGATCAGTCTGGCGCAGGCCAGAGAACAGGAATGGCAACCGGTGCACTGGTCCATTCGCGGCGTGGTCAGAAGTTTCATAATGGCATGGCAATGTTGATTGTCGGCGGCGATATTGCCGGCCGGTACACCCGTTATAGTATGCCAGCAGAGGCAATATGGCAACCATCAAGTTTTGCGGCAAAAAAGCACGCCTTGGTGAAATCGCCTTCACTTTCCGCCGCGGCGGAAAGTGACATTGGCTGTTGCCACCGGAGACAAAAGCGGATAAATAGATGAAGGCGATTGTCGCGGGCAGCGGCTGATAATTCTAATCCATTCTTTCAGGGAAGTACAACCGTCCGGAGGTTTTTCATGAAATTCCCAATAGACTTGAGCGTCTATAAAAAGCAGGTTTTTTCCGTCTCGCAGAAAGAGCTCGAAGATGAGCAGCGCAGGCAGCTGATGACCAATATCGAGGTGGTGCGCGACAGCATCGTCTTTTTTACGGCCCTGGCAAACTGCAAGGGACTTGGCGGCCATACCGGCGGTGCCTATGACATTGTGCCGGAAGCCCTGATTCTCGATGCTTTCATGAAAGGCGACGACAGATACCATCCGGTGCTCTTCGATGAAGCGGGCCATAGGGTGGCGCTCCAGTATATCATGGCGGTGCTCAACGGTCATGCCGATATCTCCACCCTTCTGCATTACCGTGAGTTCCAGAAAGGACTCTACGGTCATCCGGAAAGAGACGACGAGCGGGGTATCTTCTTCAGCTCCGGTCGGCTTGGCCATCTCTGGAGCCATGTCAACGGGGTTGCTGAAGCCCTCACCGACAAGGTGGTGGTGCTTCTGGGCAGCGACGGTTCGCAGCAGGAAGGCGACGATGCCGAAGCGGCGCGCTATGCCGTTGCCAGAAATCTCAACGTCAAGGTGTATATCGATGACAACGACGTCACCATCGCCGGCCATCCCAGCGCCTATCTGAAAGGTTTCGATATCGCCCGAACTCTCGAAGGGCAGGGAATGAAGGTAAGTATCGGCGACGGTGAGAATATCGATGAACTCTATCGCCGCATCCGGGAAAGCCTGACAACTGACGGTCCGGTGGGGCTGGTCAACAAGCGCAAGATGGCCGTGGGCGTCGACGGCATCGAAGGGCTGCCCAAGGGGCACGATGTCATCCCGGTGGATATGGCCATAACCTATCTGCATCGCAAGGGGCATGAGGCGGCGGTGGCCCTGCTCCAGGAGGCCGGCAAAAGCGGCGGCAACAGCGAATATCTCGGCAGCACCAAGGAGAGGGCCAAATGCCGCGATGAATTCGGCAAGATCATCTGTGAGCTTGTCGGCCGGCTGGAGAATCCCCGCGACAGGGTGATCGTCGTTGATTCCGACCTCGAGGGCTCCTGCGGTCTTCACCACATCCGCAAAATGTGCCCGGAAGTATATATCCCGGGCGGCATTATGGAGCGCAACAACTTTTCCGTAGCGGCGGGTTTCGGCTCCACTCCCGGACGGCAGGGAATTTACGGAACCTTCTCCGCCTTCCAGGAGATGGTTATCTCCGAGATCACCATGGCCCGCCTCAACCGCGCCAATGTCATCGCTCATTTTTCCCATGCCGGCGTCGATGACATGGCCGACAATACCTGCCATTTCGGCATCAACAATTTCTTCGCCGACGGCGGACTCGACGAAGACACCACCACCAGGCTCTACTTCCCCGCCGATGCGCTGCAGCTCAAGGCCATGCTCGAGACAATCTTCGATGACCAAGGGCTGCGCTTCATCTATTCCACCCGCTCGGCGACGCCGTACATAGAAAACACGGAGGGCGGGCGGATGTATGACGAGGGCTACGTTTTCGCACCGGACAAGGATGAACTCGTCCGCGAGGGCAGCGCCGGCTATATCATCTCCTATGGAGAAATGCTCTACAGGTGTCTGCATGTCGTCGAACTGCTGAAGAAGGAAGGCGTCGACATCGGTCTTATCAACAAGCCCACCCTCAACGTCATCGACGAGGAGATGCTCACCCGGGTGGGCAAGTCGCCGCTGGCGCTGGTGGTGGAGACCCAGAACAGCAAAACCGGTCTCGGCATTCGCTACGGCACCTGGCTGCTGCAAAGAGGGCTTGCCACCAGATACGCTCATCTGGGCACCCACAGGGAAGGCCAGGGCGGACTGAGCGAACAGATACCCTTTCAGGGAATGGCAACCGAGGATATCCTCGACAAGGTACGGGCGCTGATGTAGCAGCTGCAGCAATTGCCGCTGTGGCCGGCCGCCGTAATCATTTTTCAAGAATCTCAGAAAACACCAAAAGGGGGCCTTTGGCCCCCTTTTGGTGTTCCCGTCATATCTGTCGCCAGGGTACGTATATCCGCTTCACCGAGATCCGGTCGTGTCATGTCGGTCTCGCGGAGACTGAACTGGCGCTTCCTCAGGCGATCTGCCGCCCTTTCTTCCATACTTTTTTCAAAACAGGCAAACCGTCAAAAAGACTTACCTGCAGCATGTCCGCACGCTTGCCGGGGGCAAGTTCGCCCCGGTCGGAAAACCCGATCATATCGGCAATATTGCAGCTGACCAGCGCCACCGTTCGATGCAGCGGCTTCTGCTGCTGTTCAGCGAGATAAAAGGCGGCATGCAGGAGGCTTGCGGGAACGTAATCCGAGGACAGGCCGTCGAGCAGATTATTTTCAACCAACTCCAAAGCAGAAATATTGCCGGAGTGAGAGCCGCCGCGCACGGCATTGGGCGCGCCCATAATGGTTGCCAGATCATGCTTTTTGGCATATTCGGCCGCTGTCAACGTTGTTGGAAATTCGGCAATATCGACGCCCTCGGCCATCGCCGTGACAATATCATCGACGGTGGTGTCATCGTGGCTGGCAAGCGGGATGTTCTTCTCCTGGGCAAAGGCAACCGCAAGTACCCGATGTTTTTCGGCATACATCTTCTGGCCGGCCTGGTATTCCCTGATTACCGACTCCGCTTCCTCATCGGTCCAGCGCTTATCCCGGTGATAGAGCCGCCATTTCTGCAAATCAGACCATTGCCGCTGCCCCGGCGTGTGATCCATGATTGAGATGAGGCCAATGGCCGGATTCGCACTCTGGGAGAGTAGCATCCTTTCCATAGACTCGTCGGAGACTTCACAGCGAAGATGGAGAAAATGGTCCGCCTTGAATATGTCGAGCTCTTTTCCCCTGCTGATCGCTTCAATGGAATCCTTGAAGATACGGGAGCGCAGGCTCGACTGCCGCAGCCCGCCCACGGCCAGCGCATCAAAAACCGTGGTGATGCCGGCCCCGGCAATCTGAGCGTCATGGGCCATGGTTGCCGACATTATCGACGGCCAGATCACTCCCGGTCGGGGCTGGATGTTTTTTTCGAGGTTGTCGGTATGCATCTCGATGAGGCCGGGCAGGAGCATCTCGCCGCCCAAATCCACGGCTCCGCTGCCCGGAAAAGCAGAACCATCGATATCCTTGATCACTCCGTCTTCAACGACGAGGGTGCCGTGCAGGGTATCGTCTCTGGTGATAATTATGGCGTTGGTGTATATCGTTTCCATCAGTCGTTTCTCGAAGAAAAAGTAATATCGACACAGACCCCGAAGTGATCGGAGGGATAGCATCCTTCAAAATCGGCAGTGTCCAGCACTACCTGGCCATGGTCGAAGGCGGGGCTTTTTTTCCCATGTTTCAGCAGGTGGAAAATATAGTCTACCCGGCTTGTCTCCGGCGCTCCCCCTGTCCGCACAAGGGTTTCGCCCGGCAACTGTCCCCCTCCGGCAAGATAACAGTCAACTATCTGCAAACCGGCCTTCTCGGCTAGAGTTGCAAGGCGTGTGCGCTCGATATGGCAGTTATAATCTCCACAGCAGAACCAGTGTGAACTCTCGGCAACCACAGCGTTTTCTGCTATGATTGCCGAAAACTGTTCATGGCGCAGATCATCTTTTCCCGGCAAATGGGTGAGATGAAGATTGGTGACGGTGATCAGCTCATTGCCGTGATACATCTGACCACTGAGCGCCATCCGCTCGGGATCGTCACCACTGGTCGGCATGCTGGTAAGCCAATGGCGATCAATGGGGGTGGTCGAGAGAATGGCAAGGCCTGAATGACACAGAAACTCGAACTTCTCGATGTCCCGGCTCTTGAGGCGAGCCGGAGCATAGATCTTTTCCATTTCGAGTATGTCTGCGAGATAGCCGGCGGTATCGATCTGAAAGTCGACGGTTCGCACAGCTTCCTGCAGACAGATAACATCGGGTTCCAACGCATAGAGATCCCTGGCCATCATCTGCATTCGCCAGTCGTAGCTGCCCTCGCCCTTCCAGGTATTGATGCTCAGTAGGCGAAAAGTGCCATCAGCTTTATCCATTGCCGCTGCTCCTGCCCGAATTTTTTGAACGTTGAGATGGTCTGCCGGCCGAAAAAATATCTCCCATCGAGTATGACTTCCCTGTTTTCAAGTTCTGTTAGGCTTTGGTTATATCTCTGCTTGCATATAGCGCAGAGCTTGAGGGCGGAGATTGATATTGACTGTGAGCCACCGGGAAAAATTTTGGCAGCAAGCGCCTACCTGCTCTCTTTGATAATACGGCAGCGGATCTCCTTGGAGAGCGTGTCAATGACGAAAACCGTGAGAAAGATCAGACAGATGATAAACGAGGCTTCATCCCAGTTATTGATCTTGATGCGGTCGGAAAGCTGCAGCCCGATTCCTCCGGCCCCTACTATGCCAAGAATTGTGGCGGAACGGGTATTGGACTCAAAGTAATAGAGGCTGTTGCTTAACAGTACCGGGAATATTTGCGGAAAAACTGCAAAACGCATGGTCTGGATATTACCCGCTCCACTGGCCCGGACGCCTTCAATCTGTTTCTTATCGACATTTTCAATGGCCTCTGCATAGAGTTTGGCCAGTGTGCCGGTATCACTTACGGCAATGGCGAGAATACCGGCAAAGGGGCCGAGTCCGACCACACTGACGAAGATAAGCGCCCATATCAGAGCATCGACACCCCGGATAGTGTCAAAAATGCGGCGCAGGCCAAAGTGGAAAATGATATTGGCAACAACGTTTTTTGCCCCGAGAAAACCAAGAGGCAGAGCCGCGATACTTGCCAGCAGCGTACCCAGAAAAGCCATGGCCAGCGTTTCCAGAATAGCGTAGAGAAATTCAAAGAGCCAGCCGTTGTGGGCCGGCGGCAGCATGAAGCGAAGGACATCCCCGAGTTTGTCCAATCCCCTGAGAATGGTGATGAAATCGAAAAAGCCGGTATGCCACAGACAAAAGAAGGTGATGAGAACAAAGACCGTCCAGAGAACAACCTGTTTCAGCCGGGTCGCCTTGGGCGTGGAGAAGACGAGCGGATTTCTCTCTTTGATAGCATCCAGTACTTCCGGGGAGAGAGGTTGAGGATTTCGGGTCATGGGAGCGCCTTGCCGGTGATGATTTTATGGCGTAATTTTTCACAGCTGATGTCGATCACAGCCACGGTGCAGATAATCATGAGGACGATGGCGCTGATATCCTCGTAGACAAACTGACGGATAACAAACATCAATTCCTGACCGATACCGCCGGCGCCGACAAATCCTATAACCGAGGCGGCACGCACATTTATTTCAAAACGTAACAGGGCGTAGCTGACGAAATTGGGCATGACCTGCGGTACGACGGAGTAGCGGATAGTCTGGAACCAATTGGCGCCGGTAGCCATGATGCCATCAATCTCGTCTTCATCGAGGTTTTCATTGACCTCCGAGAAGAGTTTGCCAAGCGCTCCGCAGGAATGAATGGCGATGGCCAACACGCCTGGGAACGGGCCGAGCCCGAAGGCAAAGACGAAGATCATGGCATACACCAGCTCGGGAACCGAGCGGGCGACCTCCATGGTGCGGCGGCTGAGAAAGTAGATCCAGGTTGATTTGACCAGGTTGCGTGATGCCGGAAAGCAGACGGCGAAAGCGCCTATGGTGCCTAGAAGTGTGCCCAGAAAGGCGATAATGACGGTATCGAAGAGAAGTCCAAGCCAGCGCGGAAAAGCCCAGTACCAC
This sequence comes from Desulfopila sp., assembly GCA_041642275.1. Taxonomy (GTDB): domain Bacteria; phylum Desulfobacterota; class Desulfobulbia; order Desulfobulbales; family Desulfocapsaceae; genus Desulfopila_A. The sequence continues at coordinate 19,690 of JBEPWT010000036.1, forward strand.
TCGCCGATGTCTTCTATCGCCGTCTCTGCATGGATTTCCGGCAGGGTTCCTCGGATATAGGAAAACAGTTCGGGAAGATCGGCCAGGATTTTGTCGATACGCACTTCACCGACATAGAGAGAAATTCCAAAAGCCAGTGAAAAGACAATGATAAGAATGATATTACCGGCTCGGCGCTGTCGTTGCAGCTCTGCCTCGGCGGCTTCAAAGGCAACAATTGGATCCCGGGTGGTGGTGTTGGTGGACATGAGAAAATCGCCAATTGGCCGCACCCTGTTGCCAGGGTGCGGCTGATAGCAGCTGGTCGGCTCAGCCGTCCCGGCGTTGTTTAAGGTTAGAGTCGATCATCCGTACAATGGCTTCGTAATCCTCATGAGAGACCTTGCGGAAACCGCTGGCTTTGCCATCGGTGAGCGCCTGCCAGGCCTCAGGACCATTATCTTTCATGCTGTAGAGAACTTCGCGAATGTCCTCGCGCATTTGTTTGGGGAGATCCGTATGCACGGCCCAGGGGCTTTCCGGCAGGCGCGGTGATTTCCAGATCACCCGCCACTGCCCGGGTTCGATCATCCCCTTTGTTTCCATGCGCAGCGGATTTGACCGGGTTTCTGAGCGCCACCAGGTTGCGGCGGCATCAAAGGTGCCATTGAGCAGGGCCATCACACTGTTTTCGTGACTTCCGGAAAATGAGGTGCTGCCAAAGAAGCTGTCTGGATCATAGCCGGCTTCGGAGAGGAAGTAGCGGGGTGCCTGATACCCGGAGGTTGAGTTGGGATCGGCAAAGGCGAGGGTTTTACCTTTGAGGTCATCAAGCTTTTGGTAGGGGCTGTCGTTCTTGACGACGATGACAGAGTGGTAGCCGAAATCACCATTCTTGTCGAGTTCACCCACCAGAGGCTCTACCTCGCCTTTGGCGACAATCCAGGCCTTGGCGTAGGAAGCGGGCCCGAAACGGGCTATTTCAATTTTGCGTGACTTGAGGGCTTCGATGACGCCGGCATAATCGGTTGCCGAACGCCATTTTATCTTAACGCCCAGTTCCTTTTCCAGATAGGCACGGACCGGTTTATAGCGTTGCACCCGATCGGCTTCGTTTTCACTGGTTATAACCCCGAGGGTGACCACCGGATAGTCTTTTTGCCAGGCTTCGGCCATGGCGCCGGTCTGGGTGAGCAACATCAGGCCGGAGAGCAATAGGGATATGCGTCGCACTACCTTCATTTTTTCCTCCTCAATATGTATTTAAATCAATGCGTACCCCGATTGGGGGGCGTTCAGTTTACGGCAGCGATAACCGCGTGTTGTTCGTCTGTTTCCTGGATCTGCTGAAGAGCGTCCTGGGAGCCTTCGACACCATAAATTTCGCCGGCTTTGCGGTTGGTGAGTTCCTTGGCCGGACCGTCGAATACAACGGAACCATCGGTCATGCCGATGATCCGCTCGCAGTAATGTCTTGCCGTATCCAGGTGATGCAGGTTGCAGAGGACGGTGATGCCATATTCCTTGTTGATTGCCAGTAATGCCTCCATGACTTTTTCGGCGTTGCGTGGATCCAAAGAGGCGATGGGTTCATCGGCAAGCAGGATTTTAGGTTCCTGCACCAGGGCCTTGGCTATGGCTACCCGTTGCTGCTGGCCGCCGGAGAGGTTCTCTGCTCGCTGAAGGGCCAGCTGATCTATGCCCAGGCGGTTGAGTGCCAGAATTGCTCTGGCCTTGTCACTGGCCGGGAATCTCTTGAGAAGTGTTGACAGCGTCCCCTGATAACCGAGCCGTCCCACCAGAACATTGGTGATGACGTTTAAGCGGTTGACCAGATTGAACTGCTGAAAGATCATGGCGCACTGGGCGCGCCATTTCAGAAGCGGTTTGCCGCGCAGGCGGCAGATATCCTTTTCTTCAACGAGGATACTGCCCGCGGTCGGATCGACAAGACGGTTGATCAATCTCAGCAGTGTCGACTTTCCGGCTCCGGAACGACCGATAATGCCAATCATCTGTCCCTGGGGCAGGCTGAGAGAGACCTTGTTTACGGCGGTCACTTCTGCGAATGATTTTGAGAGTCCCTCAATGCGAATCATGTTTTTCCCCTCTGGAAATTTGTCGAAGAATGTCCACTTTCCCGCTTTCTTCCTGAATTTTCGAAAATCGATGTGTGCAGATAAATGCAGGCTCCGATACTCGCCAGATGGCACTCTTTGATTTCCTCTAAAAAATCTTTGATCCGAAAGACCTTCCTGGCATCCGGCATACTTTTAAAGATCAGCAGGTGTTCTGGATTATCTGATTTTCAAAGGATAGATGATTGATGTTCAGACTCTATGAGTTTTGCTTTATGTCTGTATTTTCTCTTTTCTTGGGCAATTGTTAGGATTATGCCCGGCAGACCGGAGGATGGCTGTAGAACGAAATACCACACCTTTGTGCCGTGACAGCTTGCCTCTTTTTTTGAAAGAGCAAAGAATAAAGAGAGCGTGTTTGCTGCCGCTGATTAGCGGCGGGAACATTTTATCTCTCGGGGAAGGGAGTGCAAAGGTGGGCATCAGCGGACAGTTCACCCCCGTGACCATCGACTCCATGGCGGGGGGCCGGTCTGGTTAGCCATGGCGACCAGGGATATGGGCCTGGCAAGGTGGATTTTCTTACTTCTTGGCCAGCGGCAGACCGTAGGCATTTTGCCCCAGAAGCAGATGGGCGTCGCCGCTGATCAGCGACATCATGGAGTTGTCGGCGAGATTACAACGGAA
>JBEPWT010000037.1:0-22295 GCA_041642275.1 Desulfopila sp.
TTTCGCCGCGGCCTCTTCCTTCGTCCTCTGGGGCCTGCTGCCGGTGTACTGGAAGCTGCTGGAGAGTGTTGCCGCCTATGAAATCCTCTGCCACCGCATGGTCTGGTCGATGGTGGTTACCCTCATCTTCCTGGCGGTCATGGGCAAAGTCGGCAGTTTTTTCGCTCTTTTCAAGGAGCGCAGGCGGATCGGCTTTTTCCTGTTGACGGCTTCCATCCTCTCGGTGAACTGGTTTATCTACATCTGGGCGGTAAATGCCGACCACATTGTCGAGGCAAGTCTCGGCTATTTCATCAATCCTCTGGTTTCCGTCTGTTTCGGCGTCATTTTTCTCAAGGAGAGCATTCACCCCTGGCAGTGGTTTTCGGTGTTTCTGGCCTTCGTCGGCGTCTGTTACCTCACCTGGCTCTACGGCAGTTTTCCCTGGATTGCCGTATCGCTGGCCTCGACCTTCGCCTGCTACGGGCTGTTGAGGAAGATCAGCGTCGTGCCGGCGCTGGAAGGGCTCTGTTTTGAAACGAGCCTGCTCTTTCTGCCGGCCCTGGGCTTTCTGCTGTTTCGCGAAGCCGGCGGCGCCGGCGCTTTTGTCGGCGATTCGCCGGGTATTTCGCTGCTGCTGGCCGGAACCGGCCTGGCGACCACCATTCCTCTGCTCGGTTTCTGTTACGCGGCGCAGAAAATTCCTCTCTACCAGGTGGGGCTGCTGCAGTATCTGGCACCGACCATAAATCTTTTTGTCGGTATATTTCTCTACCATGAACCCTTCCCCGTCGAACGGATGGTCGGCTTTGCCTTCATCTGGACGGCGCTTGCCGTGTTTCTCTGGGACGGACTGCGCCGTCAACTGCGGGCAAGAAGGCTTTGAGAAAAGGAAAAGCACGGCCGGAAGGTCTATAAGGCGCTTTGGGCCCAGGGTTGGCAAGCACCAAATATCGATACCCGGAACTGCAGGCCAGGGCCAATGCCGTCATTGGTGTGATGTGAGTACACCAGGAAGGTATGGAAAGGGAGATCCGCTCACCTGCCCCAGTGGACTGGGAAGATGAAGATCAGCCGTCTGAACGTTTACGGCGAGAGGAAGAACCAGCGGGCTTTGCCGTCGGCAGGTCTTCCGGGGTGGGCAATTTCTCCATAATTCCCCGCTCGGCGGGGCCCGGCAGTATTCCGTGCAGTCGGGCCCTGAGCACCACTCTGTCGTGCTGATTGCTGAATACGGCTTCGGCGCTGGCCCGGCCTTTCTCATCTATGGCATCTATGGTCATGGTGCAGCGGATGGTATCGTTGAGGTAAACCGGCTTGAGAAAGGAAAAACGCATCTCCGAGGCCAGCCAGCCCAGTTGGCCGCCGATTTCGGTGAGCAGGCTGCCCACCAGAAGGCCGTGGCAGATGGGGCCGTCGAGGTTTTTGGCTTTGGCGAAGTCGGTGCTGTAGTGGACTGGGTTGTAATCGCGGGAAATATCACTGAAGAGGGCGACATCGTTTTGGCTGAAGGTTCGGCTGACGGTGAAACTCGCGCCCGGCTTCAGATTGGTGAGCGCCTTTTGCCTAAAAGATGACATGCCTGCCTCCTCAAATGAGCCGTTTTTACGTGGGCCGCACCTTTGCCGCGCAAAAGGAATACTCTATTCCAGCACCTCTTCGATCACTTCAGCCAGTTCATCCATGTCGAAGGGTTTGGCGATCGCCGCGCAGAAGCCGTATTCATCAAAATCAACCATGACCGGATCGTTGGAGTAGCCGCTGGAGACGATGATGCGGGCCTCGGAGTTGATATCGAAGATGGCGGCCGCCGTTTCCTTGCCGCCCATGCCGCCCGGCAGGGTCAGGTCGATGATGACGCCGTCGACGGGAGTGCCGGTCTTCCAGAGGTGCTTGTAAATATCGAGCGCCTCGCGCGCCGTTCTGGCGCAGACGCATTCGTGGCCCAGATGTACCAGCATCCTGCCGGCGATGTTGAGAAGCATCTCCTCGTTGTCGACCACCATGATTTTGAAATTCTTGCCCTTGCCCTTGCGTTTCTGCTGTTCTTTTTCGGGTTGCTGGTCGACGGCGGCGGGAAGGTAGACTCTGAAAGTCGAGCCGCGGTCTTCGGCTGAATCGAAGGTGATAAATCCATCGTGGCGCTGAATGATCGATGCGGCGATGGTCAGCCCCAGGCCGCTGCCGTGGTCCTTGGTGGTGAAATAGGGCTCGAAAATCTTGCCCTGCTCCTTTGCGGGGATACCCTGACCGGTATCGCTGATGGCGATTTCAATAAACTGGCCGTTGACCTTATCCGGCAGCGCCTCCACCTGGGCAGGGTCGACATTGCGGCAGCTGATATGAATGGCTCCGCTGCCTCGTATTGCCTGGCGTCCGTTAGTGACGATATTCTGCAGCACCTGCCCTATCTGGCCGGCGTCGATATCAACGAGGAGGAGATCATCAGCTATATCGAAACTGCTGGTGATGGCCGAGCCGTGCAGGGCGAACTCAACGGAATCGCGTACCAGACGATCGACGGCGACGGTCTTGCGGACCGGCATTCCCTCCTTTGAAAAGGTAAGCAGCTGCTGGGTGAGGGCCTTGGCCCGACGGGCGGCTTTTTCGGCATTCTTAAGAAGATCGAGGGAGTCCGAAGATGTGCCCGAGAGTTTGCTGACAAGATTGATATTGCCGATGATGGCGGTAAGCAGATTGTTGAAGTCGTGGGCGATACCACTGGAGAGTACCCCCAGTGACTCGAATTTGTTGGCCCTGAGCACCTCCTTTTCCATTTTTCTGCGGGCGGAGATATCACGTATAATGCCGACGGTGTGCCATTGTTCTCCTTTCTTGAAGGCGGAAAAGGACACCTCCACCGGAAATTCGGTGCCATCCTTTTTATAGCCATAGAGTTCAATGGTCTTGGCTTCCATGCTGCCGGTATCCACCGGCATCTTGAACCTCCGCGACATTTTCGTAAAGGTCGACTGGTGCTTGGGCGGCGAGATGATGGAAGTGATCGGTTTGTCGACCACCTCCTCGGCGGTATACTGAAAAAGCCTTTCCGCCGCCGGGTTCCAGTGGAGAACGTTTTTATTGTTGTCAATGGCGATGATGGCATTTGCCGCGGCCTCGTTGATGGCCCGCAGCTCCTCTTCGTTTTCGCGCATGGCTTTTTCGGCCCTGCGGCGGCGGACGCTGGTGCGCGCCAGGACGAAGGAACTGACGGCGATGATGACAAGGCAGACACCATAGAGCAGCAGAATGCGGCCGAGTATCTTTTCGGGCCACTCCTGGAGGACATTCTGCGGCACGAAGGAGATGTTTTTCCAGAGATAGTCGAGGTCAACGGCCGACGACATAACCGCTTCGCCGGCCGGGGCAAGGGGCAGGGGATAGACGGTATCGAAGGTCACCAATCCCTCCTCGGAGTAGAACTGTCCCGATTCAACTGAGCGAATACTCGCCCATTCCTCTGCCGGCAGTCGGCGCAGGGGATATCCGGCTGCGGCTTGGTCGTCACCTTCCAGCGGCAGGGCTTCGTTGAGATACCGCCCCCGGGGGGTGACCAGGATGGTTTGTCCCGGTGAGTTGATCGAGGCCGTCTGCAGATCTTCTACCAGGTGGGTTATGGCGTAATTGAGAACGATAACCCCCTGCGGTGTCTTCATGGAGTCCATAACCGGCATGCTGAAACGGACTACCTGTTTACCAGGTCTGATGTCCGATCCCCCGCCGCCTGTCTCCAGAGGTGAGATGAAAACACCGGAGGCCGGCAATCCTATGGCCTGGCGAAAATAATCCTGGGCGCTTTTATCCGGCACCCCGTTTTGCTGCCCGGCGATTACCGGGTTGTCACCACCGTCGATACGGATTTTTTCAGCTCCCTGGTCATCGATGAACTGGATCTGCTCATAGATCTTTTTTATGCGGGAAAAACGCAGCAGTTCTTCAGCCAGGCTGGTCCGGGTCTGTTCGTCTTGATTTTCGAGATAGGCGGCGAGCTCTCCCTGGAGCACCAGAAACCGGAGGTCGGTGATGATATGTTCAAACTTGGAACGGACTGTTTTTATTTGAGAATTGACCTTGTAGAGCTCACTTTGTTCCATCGCCAGCCGCTGGGAGGTGACGTCCTTGTAGTAGAAGATGACGGTCAGGCTGCCGAAGAAAAGCGCCAGGGGCAGGAAGATAAAGATAAACCGCAGGACGATGTCATTCCGTCGAAATGTGGTGTTCTGAATGGTCATAAGACAATGTGCTTCGCGCAGAAGCGCCTGAAGCATGATTTTTCCGGCCTAAAGAAAGCGAAAGGCTGGCTACTCCGAAAATAGATGAAAAATGGCGACTCGTCAGTTTTCAGACATACATATCAAAACGGAGAGGCATTCGACAAAAAAGATGATCTGACAGTGCCTCTCTGAGACAAGAAGAGTGGGTAGTGCCACTTTCGCCCTCCGGCCCAGTCGCTGGGGTCTGCCGTTTTTCGTCTTCACTGTGGCCGGCGTACTCCGGTTTGGCCAGTCACAGGTCTTGTCGATGGGCAGAGTGTTTCAACTCCTGAAATATGCGGGCTGAAACTCCCGATGCTGTGTAAAATTGAAACTTTTAGCAACTTCGAGCCGAATTGGCAATACTATTTCGTTTCTGCCTGAAATTCTGGAAAAATCCTCAGAGGAAACCGGGGGCGATTGGGCACAGAGGTGTTCAGGAGCCGGAGGCGAGCATCCGGTCAATGAGGCTGTAAAAGTCTGAAACGCCCAGGGGTTTGGTCAGATAGCCGTCGAAACCGGCCTCGAGGCCTTTGGCGACATCTTCGGGCAGACTGTCGCCGCTCAGGGCGATAACGGGTATTGCGCCGGTGCCGCTGTCATTTTTCAGTCGTTCGAGGACTTCGAATCCTGAAATATCGGGGAGACTGAGGTCGAGGAGGATGATGTCGGGCCTGCTTTCCCGGGCCGCCTGGATGCCGGCGGTTCCGGTTTTCTCCTGCAGGAACCGCACGCTTACGTCAGGCATTTTCTGGAGCATGAAGTCGACGAGCTGCCGCAACGATGGATCGTCTTCTATGTAGAGGACGGTCTTCATTTCAAGATAATCCCGCTGAAGGTAGTCCGAGTTGCAGGACCTGCACCTCAAAGCGATGCGGCCACGTCGGTATCGGCACACGTGTCGGCGCACGTAGAGCCACACTATGGTTTAAGCCTACCAAATACTACCATTTTGACAAACATTAAACGACGGTGAGTGAGGAATTCCGCAAAAAAAATCTGATTACCCCTGAAACTCAGCTTGACCAATTATGGAGAGACAGGGTGCCCTTTTCACGGGTGTCTGCAGCCAGGACGGCTGCAGTGGGGCCCCCAGGGCTGGGTTTATGGCGTCCCGGGAAAAGGGCACTCTGTCTCAAAACATGTTGCTGAACATTAGGGGTAATCAGAAAAAAAAAGTTTGAGCTTTCGAGCCATTCGATATATTCTGGCTGGGTGGCGAGAGCGAAAAACCTAATTACACACCACCTGATGCCGACAACCCCCATGAGTGAAAAACGTTTAATCCTTGAAAAAGTCATGCCAGTCGCCGTCCTCAAGGCCCTGACCTCGGCGGCACAACAGGCGGTTCCGCAGAGCATGCTGGTCGCAGGATTTGTCCTGATCCGCAACTTTCCTTTCCGCGTGGGCAGAGAATCCAGAGTCAAAATCGTCGATGGCAGGGTAGAGCGGATCGAGCGGGAAAAACCCGGCAACAGCAGGCCGAACAATGATCTTTATCTGGTCGATGACGGTCATCTGCTCAATATCAGCCGTGAACATTTCCAGGTGGAAAAAGATGGCGGGAGCTACTATCTCTACGATAGAGGCAGCGCCTGCGGGACCCTGGTGGAAGACAGGGCGGTGGGCGGCAAGGATGGTGACGAGACGGTCGAACTCCATGACGGCGACATCATCACGGTGGGCACCGGCCAGTCTCCCTATGTCTACCAGTTTATCACTCTCGACGGCTATGAGCTGCGGGAGAGCGGCGAGTAGCTAATCGGCCTCCAGAACGGCTCGTGCCACCCTGATGGCATCCCGGCTTGCCGCGACGTTGTGAACCCGGACCATATCGATCTTCTTCGACAGCGCCAATGCCGATACCACGGCCGTGGGCAGATCTCTGCCCTGCATGTCCCGCCCGGTAAGCTCGCCGAGAAAGCGTTTTCTCGAATGACCGAGCAGAACCGGTTGTCCCAGTTCCCGGAACCGTTCCAGATGTTTGAGTATCGACAGATTGTGGCCTTGATTCTTGCCGAAGCCGATTCCCGGGTCGATGGTCACTCGTTCGAGGTCGACGCCTTCGCTCTGCAGCCAGGAAAGCTTTTCCTGGAAAAAAAGAATAATCTCGGAGACAACGTCTTCGTAGACCGGGTCGACCTGCATAGTGCCGGGCGTACCCTTCATGTGCATCAGTATGACCGGTACGGAGGTAGCTTTGACCAGTTCAATCATCAGGGCGTCCTGCTGCAGCGCTGAAACATCGTTGATGATGTCGGCACCGGTGTCGAGAGCCTGACGGGCGACCAGAGCCTTGGTGGTGTCGATGGAAATGGGTATGCGGTGTTTTCTGCGGATGGCCTCTATGACCGGCAAGACCCGGCGCAGCTCCTCATGGGCCTCTACTGGTTCGGCGAAGGGTCTGGTGGATTCGCCGCCGATGTCGAGTATGTCGGCGCCTTCCTCAACCATTTGCTCGGCACAGGCGACGGCGTTTTCCAGAGAGAAATTACGGCCGCCGTCGGAAAATGAATCGGGCGTTACATTGAGAATCCCCATTATTTTCATGACGGCAGCTTCTGCAGCTAGGTTGCGCTTGTAGAGCGGTTGTCGCCTTTTTCCTGGTCGCCTTCGGCGGAAGAGCGCCGGTCGCTTTCTTTTCGGTCAGGACCCTGCTCCCGGCCGGAGAGATCCACCCTGTCTTCCTGGTCGCTTTTGTCGGTCTCCGGAGCCGGCTGCGGTATTTCACCCGCATCAACTGACTGCGGTGCCGTCACTTCTTCCTCGGCCTTTTCCTGCGGCGATTTTTCCGGCCGTTTGTATTTCTCGGGATGCAGATCTGCCATGATTTGCTCTATATCTTCGAGAACGATGGTTTCCTTCTCCAGCAGCTCTTCGGCCACTTTTTCAAGAATATCCTTGTTTTCCGTCAAAAGGGCGACCACTTTGTCGCTGGCTTCGGTGATGATCTTCCGGACGGCGACATCAATCTGGCGGGCCGTTTCCTCGCTGAAGTCGCGGTGCTGATTGATCTCCCTGCCGAGGAATATCTGCTCTTCCTTCTTGCCGTAGGTAAGGGGACCGAGCTCATCGCTCATGCCCCATTCGCAGACCATCTTCCGGGCAAGTTCGGTAGCCCGTTCGAGATCGTTGCCGGCGCCGGTGGTTATCTCGTTGAAGATGATCTTTTCAGCGATCCTGCCGCCGAAGAGGATGCAGATGGTGGCTTCCAGATACTTTTTGGAGTGGGTGTATTTCTCATCTATGGGCAGCTGCATGGTAAGGCCCAGGGCCCGGCCGCGGGGAATGATGGTGACCTTGTGGATCGGGTCCGTATCCGGCAGCAGCTTGGCGACGAGTGCATGTCCTGCCTCGTGGTAGGCGGTGACCTCCTTTTCCTTTACGGTGATGATCATGGAGCGTCGCTCGGCCCCCATCAGGATTTTATCCTTGGCCTTTTCCAGCAGTTCCAGGTTGATCTCCAGGGCCCCGGTCCGCGCCGCCATCAGTGCAGCTTCGTTGACCAGGTTTTCCAGATCGGCGCCGGAAAATCCGGGGGTGCCACGGGCAACCACTTCCAGGTCGACCTTGGCGGCCATCTTGGTCTTCTTGCAGTAGATTTCCAGAATCTGCTTACGGCCGCCGACGTCCGGCACCGGCACCACCACCTGGCGGTCGAAACGGCCGGGCCGAAGCAAAGCGGGGTCAAGTACGTCCGGGCGGTTGGTGGCGGCGACGATGATGACGCCTTCGTTGGACTCGAAACCGTCCATTTCCACCAGCAGCTGGTTGAGGGTCTGTTCCCGTTCGTCGTGTCCGCCGCCGAGTCCGGCGCCCCTGTGGCGGCCGACGGCGTCGATTTCATCGATGAAGATGATGCAGGGGGCGTTTTTCTTGCCCTGGGTAAAGAGATCGCGTACCCGGCTGGCACCGACGCCGACGAACATTTCGACAAAATCGGAGCCGGAGATGGTGAAAAAAGGTACATCGGCTTCGCCGGCAATGGCCCTGGCCAGCAGCGTCTTGCCGGTACCGGGAGCGCCGGCGAGCAATACGCCCTTGGGTATCCGGCCGCCCAGCTTGGTGAATTTCTGCGGTTCTCTCAAGAAATCGATGATTTCCTCGAGTTCTTCCTTGGCCTCGTCGATTCCGGCGACGTCGGCGAAGGTCACCTTGTTCTCTCCCTGCTCCATGAGACGGGCCCGGTTCTTACCGAAGGAGAGCGCCCCGCCCTTGCCGCCGCCCTGCATCTGGCGCATGAAGAAAATCCAGACGCCGATGAGCAGAAGCATCGGGAACCAGGAAACGAAGATGGTCATCAGAAACGAATCTTTCTGGCCTTCCTTGACGTTGATCTCAACACCGGAGTTACGCAGCATGGGAATGAGTTCATCGTCGTTGCGCGGATAGATGGTGCGGAAGGGCGTGCCGTCCTGGGTGGTGCCGCTTATGGTGTCGCCGCTGATATTGACGCGGTTTATGGCCTTCGACTCAACGCTGGAGATGAATTCGCTATAATTAAGAGATGTGGAGGTGCCCTGCGGTTTGTTGAAGAGGTTGAACAGCAGGATCATGGTCAGTCCGATGACCAGCCACATGCTTAGATTTTTATAAAAGGAGTTCAAAGAATCCTCCGGCTATACTCGGTTTGTCTTTTGTCAAATTCAACCCTTTGTTTTTCAAAGAAAAAGATAAGAAAGTGAATCCAACCATTTTTGTCAGTCTGTTTACAGTAAAGCATAATGATTCAATGTCGAGAGGCAAGACTCTATTTTCCCCTTGTCATTGCGTGAAAAGTTGCACTGGTTTGACACCTATTTCGCTTTTACGAACGTCCTGCAGTGCCCGTACCGTCGCCGCTGCTCCGGAGACCGTCGTCGTGTAGGGAATATGCAGGTCAAGGGCCGCCCGCCGGATGGAATAGGAGTCCTTGGTGGTGCGTTTGCCAAGGGATGTGTTGATTATCCAGTTGACCTGACGATCCTGGAGTTTATCGAGAATATGCGGCCGTCCCTGGGATATCTTGTTGATTTTTGCGCAGTCGATCGCATGGTGCTGGAGATGATCGGCGGTACCGTCTGTTGCCAGAATTTGAAAGCCCAGCTCAACGAGCGATTTGGCCACCGCCGTCACCGACTTCTTGTCGCTGTCGCGGACGCTGATGAAGACCGTTCCCGAAGACGGCAGGGTCGTGCCGGCGGCCATGTAGGCCTTGGCGATGGCCAGGCCGAGGTTGTCGTCTATGCCCATGACCTCCCCTGTGGACTTCATTTCCGGGCCGAGAAGGGTGTCGACGTTTTCGAAGCGGTCGAAGGGAAAGACCGCCTCCTTCACCGCCCAGTGGGAGATTTCTGCCTCTTCGGTGAGGCCCAGGTCGGCCAGGGTCATACCCATCATTATCTTGGTGGCCAGTTTGGCCAGAGGCACGCCGGTGGCCTTGGAGACAAAGGGCACCGTCCGCGAGGCCCGGGGGTTGACTTCAAGCACATAGAGCGACTCGTCCTTGATGGCGTACTGAACGTTCATGAGGCCGACGACGCCGAGTTCCTCGGCCATGGCCCTGGTTGCCTGACGGATCTCTTCAAGCAGCGCCCGAGAAAGGGTGTGGGGCGGCAGAACGCAGGCGGAGTCGCCGGAATGGATACCCGCCTCTTCGATATGCTCCATAATGCCGCCGATGATGGTGACGGAACCGTCGCTTACCGCGTCGACATCGACTTCGATGGCGTCCTTGAGGAATTTGTCGATCAGTACCGGGTGGTCGACGCCGGCCTTGGACATCACGGCCATGAAATCGCGGATTCCCTCGTCGGCATAGACAATGCGCATATCGCGGCCACCGAGCACGTAGGAGGGTCTGACCACCACGGGGTAGCCGATGCGGTTCGCCGCCTCCAGAGCTTCTTCCAGGGTGTGGACGGTATCATTGGCCGGCTGGCGCAGGCCGAGCTTCTGCAGGAACTGCTGGAAGCGTTTGCGGTCTTCGGCGCGGTCTATGGCATCCGGCGGCGTACCGATAATCGGCACCCTGGCCTCTTCCAGCTCCACGGCGAGGTTGAGAGGCGTCTGGCCGCCGAACTGAACGATGACGCCGTCGGGCTTTTCCAGGTCAATGATATTGAGCACATCCTCACGGGTCAGCGGTTCGAAGTAGAGCTTGTCGGAGGTGTCGTAATCGGTGGAAACCGTCTCCGGGTTGGAGTTGACCATGATGGATTCGACGCCTATCTCCCGCAGGGCGAAGGAGGCATGGACGCAGCAGTAGTCGAACTCGATGCCCTGGCCGATCCTGTTGGGACCGCCGCCGAGAATGACGATTTTTTTGGCATTGCTGGCGACCGCTTCATTTTCCTGTTCGTAGGTGGAGTAATAGTAGGGGGTGTAGGACTCGAACTCGGCGGCACAGGTATCCACCAGCTTGTAGACCGGCACGACGCCTACCTCTTTGCGCAGATTGCGGACATCGTCTCTGGAGGTGCCGGTGAGGTAGGCCAGCTGCCAATCGGAGAAACCCTGCTGCTTGCATCTGCGCAGGAAATCGGCCGTCAGGCCGCGAAAGCCTGCTTCTCGTATTTCTCCCTCCGTTGTCACCAGCTGCTGCAGATTCCGTAAAAACCAGGGATCGATCCAGGTCAGCTCATAGAGCCGCTCGATGGACATGCCGCGCTTGAGGGCCTCGTAGATATGAGCGACGCGCTTGGAGTTGGGCTTGCGCAGGAAGTGCTCGAGATCCTCCGTTTCCAGGTGCTCCATGATGTCCCTGCCGTCGCCACCGAAACCGAAACGGCCGGTTTCCAGCGAGCGCATGCCTTTCTGGAAGGCCTCCTTGAAGGTACGGCCGATGGCCATGGTCTCGCCCACCGATTTCATGGCGGTACTCAACCGATCGTCGGCCTCGGGAAACTTCTCGAAGGTCCAGCGGGGAATCTTGACGACGCAATAGTCGATGGTTGGTTCAAAGGCGGCGTAGGTTTCACGGGTGATGTCGTTTCTGATCTCGTCGAGGGTGAATCCCACCGCCAGTTTGGCGGCTATCTTGGCGATGGGAAAGCCGGTGGCCTTGGAGGCCAGTGCCGAACTCCGCGATACCCGGGGATTCATTTCGATGACCATCAGCTCGCCGTCGGCCGGGTTGACGGCGAACTGGACGTTGGAGCCGCCGGTTTCCACGCCGATTTCGCGCATGATGGCGATTGCGGCATCGCGCATGAGCTGATACTCGCGGTCGGTCAATGTCTGGGCCGGGGCGACGGTGATGGAATCGCCGGTATGGACTCCCATGGCGTCCATGTTTTCAATGGAGCAGATGATGACGACATTGTCGTTTTTGTCGCGCATGACCTCGAGTTCATACTCCTTCCACCCGAGCAGGCTCCTCTCCAGCATAATCTCGGTGGTCATGGAGAGATCGAGGCCATGGATGCAGAGCTGCTTCAGTTCCTGACGGTTGTAGGCGACGCCGCCGCCGGTGCCGCCCAGGGTGAAGCTGGGCCGGACGATGATGGGAAAACCGATTTCCTCGGCTGCGGCCATGGCCTCTTCCAGGGTATGGACGATGGCCGATTCCGGGACTTTGAGGTTAATGGCCCGCATGGCGCTGCGGAATTCCTCACGTCCCTCGGCTTTGCGGATAACGCCGATGTCGGCAGCCAGCAGCTCCACTCCGTATTCTTCGAGTTTGCCGGTTTCCGCCACCTGGATGGCGGTGTTCAGGGCAGTCTGTCCGCCCAGGGTCGGCAGCAGGGCGTCCGGGCGCTCCTTGGCAATGACCTTTATGACCATCTCCGGAGTGATCGGCTCGATATAGGTGGAGTTGGCGAGTTCCGGATCGGTCATGATGGTGGCGGGATTGGAGTTGATGAGGACCACTTCGTAGCCCTCTTCCTTGAGGGCCTTTACCGCCTGGGCTCCGGAATAGTCGAATTCGCAGGCCTGGCTGATGATGATCGGGCCCGAGCCGATGATAAGTATCTTCTTGATATCAGTTCGTTTTGGCATAATTGGCGCTCGTTGTGGAAAACGTTTCTCTGGATCAACCGGCCGGCCGCATCATGGCGATGAAACGGTCGAAGAGGTAGAGGGAATCGTGCGGGCCGGGAGCGTGTTCGGGGTGGTACTGCACGGAAAAGGCCTGGAATTGTCTGTGGCGCATGCCCTCGAGGCTGCCGTCGTTGAGGTTGATGTGCGTAATCTCAACCTTCTGCTGATCAAGGCTTTGCGGATCAACGCAGAAGCCGTGATTCTGCGAGGTTATCTCCACCCTGCCGGTGCTCAGATCCTTGACCGGCTGGTTGCCGCCGCGGTGACCGAATTTCAGCTTGTAGGTCGAGCCTCCGTAGGCCAGGCCGAGCATCTGATGGCCGAGGCAGATGCCGAAAACAGGAACCCTGCCCAAAAGTGCGCGCAGTGTTTCCACCACCCGCTTGACACCGGCCGGATCGCCCGGGCCGTTGGAGAGAAAGACGCCGTCCGGCTGCATCGCCAGGACGGTTTCGGCATCGGTGGTTGCCGGCACAACCTGCACCCGGCAGCCGAGGCTGGTGAGAATGCGGAGCTGATTGAACTTGATGCCGAAATCAAAGGTGACTACCTTCAGGACATTGTCGGCGCCCGTGGGAGCCGTGCTGAAGTTGCTGCCTGCAACGGGCCCGCCGTCGGACCAGCAGTAAGGTTCGGTGCAACTCACCCGTTGGACCATGTCGCGGCCGACCAGTCCCTTCCAGTTTTTCGCCCGTTCCACCAGCGAGTCCGGATCAAGATCCTTGGTGGAGACGATGCCGTTCATGGCGCCGGCGGTGCGGATGTGCTTGACCAGGGCCCTGGTGTCGAAGCCCTCTACTCCGAGGGTGCCGTATTCTTTGAGAAAGTCGGCAAGAGTGGAGATCGACCGGAAGTTGGATGGATGGCGGTTGTACTCTTTTACCAGAAAGGCTTTGGGGTGGACGGCGGAGGACTCCATGTCTTCGGCGGTAATGCCGTAGTTGCCTATGAGCGGGTAGGTCATGGTGACGATCTGGCCGGTATAGGATGGATCCGTGAGAATTTCCTGATATCCGCTCATGGAGGTGTTGAAGACAATCTCGCCGATGGCTTCGCCCGCACCGGTAAAAGACTGTCCTTCAAAGATCGTGCCGTCTTCCAAGGCTATGAGTGCTTTCATTATGTGTTCCTTCGGCTGTACACCGATCCTGCCGGTTTGAGGCCGGCGGTTCCGGTGTCTATCTCGTTGTGCGTGCTTCTGCAGGCCTGGCATGGCCGCCTTCGGCAGGCGGCTTGCTCCAGTGAGACTGCTGGTGTGCGGCGCTCGTATTTACCGTCTTCTGAGCATACTGCAGACAAAACTCCAATATATAACCCGTAATGTGAAATTTCGTCAATAGTAATCGGGGCAGGACAGCGGGCCAGGACTGTGGGTGCGAGGGGGCGGACGCTTAAGGAAAATAAGACGGCGCCTGGTGCTCCATCGGTTTCCCGGCTGGCGGTGTTTGCGCAGAAATAAAAAAAAATCCTGATAACCCCTAATGTTCAGCAACATATTTGAGACAGGGTGCCCTTTTCCCGGGACGCCATAAACCCATCCCTGGGGGCTTAACTGCAGCCGTCCTGGCTGCAGATACCCGTGAAAAGGGCACCCTGTCTCTTTGTAATTGGTCAAGCTGAGTTTCAGGGGTAATCAGAAAAAAAATTACACAAAGGAGCAGGAAAGCGTTACAACTATACCAGGAAGGAGCCTGTCAAAAACACAGTTTACTATCATTCGGAGGTAAAGATGGCAATGAACAGAACCATCAAAGAGGCCATTACCCGGAAATTTCCGGTAATCGACACCGAAGACAACCTGTTGACGGCCGCGGGCTTGATGAAAAAGGAAAACGTCGCCGTTCTTGCCGTCAAGGTCGGAGAGGAACTCATAGGCCTGCTGACGGTCAAGGACATGCTCTACAGTCTCAGCAATGACGAGGAACTCGCAGAGACGCGGGTAGCTGATGCCATGACTCCCTGCGAGTTCAACACCACCGAGGAGACCCGCAATCCCTGCATCCAGCTCGACGAAGACGAAGATATTCTCAGTGCGGTAAAACTTATGTACGACGCCGGTGTCAATCATTTGCTGGTAACAGGCACCGGCGGCCAGGCCGTTGGTATCGTTTCTGGCCTTGAAATTATAAAGATTCTCGCCCTTTGAGGGCTTCCCAAGGGGTTTTTCCCTGCCAGGCCTCCTGCCGGATGGCGTCTCGCGTCGGCGACGCGAGGCGCCGAGCCATCCTCCCGCGTGTCCTCTGGCCATCTCCCCGTTATCTCTGGCTGCAGCTAAGAGCATAGATACGGCTGCAACGTTATTCTTCGGGAAAGATAGAGGTTGAGAGATCGCTGGTCCGGTCTCAAACAAGTCTTTGCGCATACGGAACAATCCTGTATAGTGTTGTCCCCGGCCGGCCGTGAAAGCTGCCTTTAGCCCGAACATTTCATGCAATTCAGGGAGATATGATGTCACAGCGAAAGTTTCAGCGGGCCCGACGGAAAAACATGAAAACAGCGCAGGATGACGACAAGCAGACGTCATCCCAGCCCTCGGTCCAGGCTCTGGTCTGGTACAAAGAAGAAGACTGGCAGACCCTCAAGGAGATGTTTGTCGACGGCGACAGACTGCCTGAAACCTATGACGACTGGCTGCGGCGGGCCGAGGAGATGAAAGAGCAGGTGCAGGCGGCCGGTGATGCGGTGATCAAGGTCTACATCGATCCGCAGACCTTTCCCGAATGGTGCCGGGAAAAAGAGCTGCAGATGGATGCCGAGGCACGTTCGCAGCTGGCCATAGAAGTAGCCCAGGCGCGCTCCTTCAGCCTCTAGCCCGAGGAGTTCGTGAAAAGTCCATGCACGAGTAACCACGCTTTTTTCGGTCAAAGCCCGAGAGCAAAAAATGCCCGGCGTCTGCTTTTTGCCACTCGAGAATATGGCGGTATCGTCTACATTCCATGAAAATGTTGGTCCAGATCAAGGCGGGGGCGGGATCATGAGGGGAAGCGGGGATACACAGGCACTGCAGCAGCTGCGACTGGGATTTGTCGCCAACCTCGTCGTTGCCGCCAGCGTCGGCGCCTACGGCAGCGTTCTGGGGGTGCTGGCCGCCAGGAAGGGACTGAGCTGGTTCGAGCTTCTGGTGATGAATCTCAGCGTCTTTGCCGGCTCGGCCCAGTTCGTCATCGTCGACATGTGGCTGCCGCCGCTGCCGGTGGTGGAGATAACCCTGGCGGTGCTGGTTATCAATATGCGTTATCTCCTCATTGCCGCCTCCCTGGAACCGCTGTTCGCCGGCACCTCGTTTCGGCACAAGGCCCTATTCATGCACCTGGTGGCCGACGAGAACTGGGCCATGACCATGGCCAGATTTCATCGGCAGAAAGTCACCACATACTTTCTGCTCGGCGGCGGACTCTGCGTCCAGAGCGCCTGGTGCCTGGGAACCATGGCCGGCCACAGGCTGGGGGCGATCATTGCAGAGCCGGAAAAATTCGGCCTCGATTTTGCTTTCGTTGCCGTATTTACGGCTCTGGTCTTCAGCTTCTGGCGGGGACGGCAGGATCTGCTGCCCTGGGCGGTGACGGCCGTCCTGGCCTTTATCGGCGCAAGCTTTGTTCCCGGAAAGTGGTATATTCTCATAGGCGGCGTTGGCGGAGCCCTGGTTGCCGCTTTTACCCCTGCCCAAAAAACAGAGACCAAAGCCCATGACTGAAGACAGCTTTGCCGTAATAGCCGCCGCGGCAGCAGTCACCTACGGTTTGCGGCTGGGGGGGCTGCTGCTGGCCGGCAGATTGCCCCGGACCGGCAGGTTCAGGCGCTTCATGAACGCCCTGCCCGGGACAATTCTGCTCTCGCTCATCGTTCCCGTGGCGCTTGCCGGCGGTCTGTGGAGTTGGATCGCCACCCTGTGTACGGCTGTCTGCAGCCTGAAGACGGGAAATGTCTTTTTGTCCATGCTGCTGGGGGTGGGGATCGTCGCCGGCAGCAGATGGCTGGGGCTGTGAGAATGTGCTGCTTTGCAGCACAAGAGACCTTGGGCCGGTGCCGTTTGCCGGTGTCCGGGAAGAAAACATATAAGCATCACTGTATTTTCTGAAAATTCATGACAGGATGATTGTCACGACAAAGGCAGGGGAACCATGCTCCACTTTTGCGCCATAGGGGTGGCTCTCGGACTGTCGGCGGGCTTTGCCCCGGGGCCGCTGACCGCCCTGGTGGTCTCCGAAACCCTGCGCCACGATCTCGGTGCCGGGATCAGGGTGGCCCTGGCCCCCTTTGTCACCGATCTGCCCATAATTCTCTTCTGCCTCGCCATTCTTACCCAGTTGCCGGACTCGGGCGTGGTGCTGGCGGGCATATCGTTTTGCGGTGCGGTCTTTATCGGCCGGATGGGCCTTGAGAATCTGTTCCTGAAGGTCGTGGACCTCGAGTTGAAACGGGCGGTGAAGCACTCGTTTCGCCGCGGTATCGTCACCAATTTTCTCAGTCCTCATCCCTATATTTTCTGGCTGACGGTGGGTATGCCGATCATGGCAAAGGCGATGCGGCTCGATATGTTGTCGGTGGCGGGCTTTGTCTTCTGCTTCTATCTGCTGCTGGTCGGCTCCAAGGTCCTGCTCGCCCTGCTGGTGGCAAAATCGCGCAACGTTTTTTCCGGCAGACGCTATATTCTGACCATGCGCCTGCTGGGCATCGTTCTCATCGGCTTTGCCGCAGCTCTTTTCGTCGAAGCTCTGAGACTGTTGTCTGGTGGATGATAGGCTTTCATAAAAGGGGCGATCACGCTTTACAGGGTGGCGGATCTTAGGTATCCTCAACCGTAAGTATTGCAGGAGGAGACGATGCGGGTGGCATCTGTCGGTCCGGGGGATGAATAGCGGGGCTGCAGGCGTTTATGCCTCCCGGGGATTTCACCAGGACAAGGCAATGCCCACTGGGAAGGCGGCTGGAAGGCGATGAGTGTCAGCCGGGACAACACCAGCCCAAGCTGAAAAGGTGAAAAGGTGAAAGTATGGTAACTTCCATAATTCTTATGACGGTGGAGCGCACCAGCATCAACGAGGTCGCCGCTCAGCTTGTCGAACTCGACGAGATTTCCGAGGTCTATTCGGTGAGCGGAAAATACGACCTGATAGCCATTGTCAGAGTCAAGACCAATGAAAGGCTGTCGCAGCTGGTGACCGGCAAGCTCAGGAATATCGACAATATTCTCTCCACCGAGACCATGCTTGCCTTTAAGGCGTATTCGCGGCATGATCTCGAGTCGATGTTCTCGCTCGGTCTCGACAGCTGAGAAGGCGGCGGTTTCAGGTGCCCTTTTTCTGAAGCCGGCAAAGGCTGGTGGCGCATGGCAGAGCTGCGAAAAATATTGATGGTGGGCGGGATGGTCATAGCCGTCGTCTTCCTCGATCAGGCGACCAAGCTTCTGGCCCTGGAATATCTGCATGACAGGAGTATTATTTCTCTTTTCGGCGATACCCTGCGGCTGCTGCTGGCGGAAAATCGCGGCGGGTTCCTCGGCCTCGGCGCCGCCTTGCCGGCCAACATCCGAAGTGTGATTTTCCTGCTCTTGACCTCGATTTTCCTTGCCGGTTTCACGCTCTTCACTCTTCTTGATAAAAACAGCACGCCGGCTATACTTGCGGCCTCTGCCCTTATTATCGGCGGGGGAGTCGGCAATCTGCTTGACCGACTGTTTCGCCAGGGAGCGGTTGTCGATTTCGTCAATGTCGGCATAGGCGGGCTGCGCACGGGAATTTTCAATGTAGCCGACATGGCCGTGCTTTTCGGCTGTGGTTTCCTTCTCTACGCCCTGTTGAAAAGCGGCCGCAAGCAGCACCATGATGACGAGTAGCATGAACGCCGAAGGAGGATGACGTGGCCGATCTTTTTGTTTACGGCACCTTGATGTGCGCGGACATACTCGAGGCGGTGGCCGGGAAGCTTCCCGGCCGGGCTCCGGCCGTTCTCCGGGGCTATCGGCGATTCGAGGTCCGAGGTGAAGGATATCCGGCGATTATGGCCTTTGAGGGCTGGACGGTGGAGGGGCTTCTCTGTTTCGACATCAGCCAAGAGAGCTGGAGCCGCCTCGACCGGTTCGAAGGGGAGATGTATCTGCGCCGGCTGGTGAAAGTGGAACTCAAGGGCGGCGGCATCGGAAAAGGTTATGCCTATGTTGTACGGCCCGAATTCGAAGAGAGGCTGGGGCCGGGAGAGTGGAGTTTCGAAACCTTCAAAAAATACGGGAAGGGCACCTTTATCAGCGACTATCAGGGATACGACGCCCTCGACTGACGGCCGGGACTGATAACAGCAGCGAGGGTTGTATGACCTCCGCAGGGAAACATCCAATGAATGCAAAAATAGCCTTTACCCTCTTTATATGCCTCGGGCTGGTGCAGACGGCAATGGCGGCGGAGCTGCAGAAGAAGGACTTCGCCTTCGGATATCTCATCGAGGTCGACGGTGCCGGAGCGGTCTATTCAGTGTCTCTGCCCTACGAAGTGTACCGCCACTCGGTATGGAAAAACCTTGCCGATGTACGCGTATTCAACGCCGAGGGCCAGGTGGTGCCTCATGAGCTCCGCCATGCCGAGGCCCTGGACCATCATCAACAGGTGCGCGTCAATGTACCCTTCTTTCCCCTGTCGCCGGAGAGTCCGTCGCCCGATGAGGATACCTCCGTTGAAGTACACAGGAACATTGACGGTGAAATAGTCAGTATAACGAATAAAGGCGGTGTTCAGCAGCCCGCCGCTTCCTACCTGCTCGATCTGCGCCGGGCAGGGCCGTATCCGCTCAGGCTGCATCTTCGGTGGCGTACCGACGGCGCCGGGTTTGTGACGCCGGTGAGCATTTCGGCCTCGGATAACCTTCTCGACTGGTCTCGTGTCGGCAGTTCAACACTGGCCGATTTACATTTCATGGGCAACAGGATTCGCCATCGTCATATTGTCTTGGGCGATAATCCGGGAAAGTATCTGCGGTTAACTCTGGAAAAGGGCGGGGATGCCATCAGGCTGACCGGTGTCGAGGCCGTAAGCGATACGCCTGCCTGGGGGATGAAAAGAAGCTGGGTGGATCTGCCCTTGAGGAAGACCAGCGGACAGGGGAAGGCCTATCTCCGGGCGCAACTCGCCGGTACCCTGCCGGTGGAAGCGCTGCAGCTAGGCTTTCCGCAACCGAATTCGCTGCTGCGGGTACGCATTGAAACGCGAATACCCGGCGAGCCGTGGAGCCGCCAGGGCGATTTCCTTTTTTACGAATTGCTTGAAGGCGGTGCCAGGCTTGTCAACGAGCCGCTGGTCATCGCCAGAGAGAATAGGCGTTCTTTCAGGATGGAGGTGCTCCGTGACGGCACCGGCGGACACAGCGAACCCCTGACGCTGGAGGTCGGCTATCTGCCCCATGATCTTCTCTTTATCGCCCGTGGTTCGGGCCCCTTCGTGCTGGCCTACGGTAATGGCGAACTCAAGGGAGGCGGGCCGGGCGAGAACAGGGAGGATCTGCATGGTCTGGCTGGTGAGCAGAACAGGTCGATCGTCCGGCAGGCGGCGCTCGGCGAGAGACGTGTCCTGGGTGGCGAAGACAGGTTGAAAAAGAAAGAGGAAATCCCCTGGAAGAAAATTGTGCTCTGGGCTGTGCTGCTCTCGGGAGTGGCTGTCCTGGCGGCCATGACCTGGTCGCTGGTTTATAAAAAGGCAAGCCGATAACCTGCGATTGTCGGTGGAGAGCGGAGCGGGGCCGGCCTGTTTTTGCCGGCGCCTGGTGAGATGACGGCGTACTGAATATCTCTAGAGGAGGTGGCCTTGCATGTCTGAGCATGGGTTCATGATGGAGGCCTTCAGTGAAGCCGTTGCCGCCGGGCAAAGGGGAGAATGCCCGGTGGGAGCGGTGCTGGTCAGGGATGCGAGGATAATCGCCCGCGCCGGCAACGAGGAACTGGCCCGCAGCGATGCCACCGCCCATGCGGAAATACTCTGTTTGCGGCGCGGCGGCCGGGCCCTGGGCTCTCACGTTCTCAAAGGCTGTACCATGTACACAACGCTCTGGCCGTGTCCCATGTGCCAGGGGGCCATGCTGCAGGCCCAGGTGGAAAGCGTTGTCGCCGGTGCCACCACTTTTCGCTGGATTCGCCAGGTGCGCTTCAACGAGGGCAATCTGAAAATCACCGGTCCGGTCATGCAGCGGCAGTGCCGCCGGCTTTTCGTCGACTGGGCGCAGGCCAACGGCCGCCTGGAAATTCTGGAAATGGAGAATTTCGACTGAGCGGCGGCCCTTTCCGCATGCGACCCGGCCTTGCAGAAGCTGCGGGCGCAGAAAGTCCATATCTCAGGGAAATTCTTTTTACTTCAGAGGCAGCCGCCGCCCGAGCCGCTGCAGGTGCCGGTGGCGCAGGGGGTTTTGCGGCCCTTGAGAATGGTGGTCCGGCGGTTTTCGTAGACAGCCAGAAGGCCTTCATCGATCAGACCCGATGCTTCGATCACCGCTATTCCGAAACTGTCAAGCACTTCCCGGGGGCTTTCGCCGGCTCCGCTGCAGAGGATTGCCCGGCAGTCGCCTACTATTCTGGCGAGTCGGTGCCATCTCTTCAGCCCGCCGCCCTGGCCAGGGGCGTTGCGTATTTCCACCAGCCGGAAACCATTCTCCCCTTGTTCCCAAATGTACCATTCCCTGGCTTCGCCGAGGTGCAGATTGATGAGCACCCCCTCTCTGCTGGCCACGGCCACATAGGGCCGCTGTGCCGGAGGCTGGGCGGGAGCGGCGGCGCAGGCGCTCAGGCAGCTTCTGAATTCCCGGGTTCTGTCGTCGTCGAGCAGGCCGACGGCGTCGGCCCGGCAGCGGGTACAGTGGCGCATTTGCGGCAGATAACGCTCGGCTTTTTTCCTGATGTCTTCCATGGCGGCTTTGTCCGGCTGATCAATGTGCGCGAAGACCGTGTTGACGTTGGGGAACATGGCCATGCAGTTGAACAGGTCTACGCCCAGCTGCTGCATTTTCTTGGCTACCTCCTCGACATGATGGTCGTTGATGCCGGGGATGACGATACAGTTGACCTTCACCGTCAGACCGCAGGCCTTGAGCCTGGCGATGGCGGCAAGCTGGCGCTCGAGAAGCAGCCGGGCCGCCTGAAGGCCATGGTAGACGATTTTGCCGTCGGCGACCCAGGAATAGATTTTCCTGGCTATCTCAGCCTCGACGGCACAGACGGTAATGGTTACGTGGCTGACATTGAGACCGGCGAGTTCGTCTATATAGGGCAGTATGCCCATACCGTTGGAGGAGAGGCAGAGCATGATCTGCGGGTGCTTGCGGTGGATGTGCCGCAGGGTCGCCATGGTCTCTTCGCCGTTGGCGAAAGGATCGCCCGGGCCGGCAATGCCGGCGACGGTGATGCGCGGCTCCATTTCCAAGACCCTGTCCATATACACGCCGGCCTGTTCCGGAGTGAGCACGGTGCTGGTGACACCGGGCCGTGATTCATTGACGCAGTCGTATTTGCGGTTGCAGAAGTTGCACTTGATATTGCATTTCGGCGCCACCGGCAGGTGGACCCTGCCGTATTTGCCTTTGGCCTCGGCATTGAAGCAGGGATGCCGGCTCTGGTCTCTGTTCTGACGTGTCTCCATGATATCAATCCTCTTACAGAAAAAGAGTGTATTACATATAGCTGTAGCCGACGGGGGAGGCGTCCTGTTTCTGGGCTATGACACTGTTGGTTATGGTGTCGAAGAGCTGTTGGGCGCCGTGGTACCCCAGGTGCAGCAGCCGCTGGCCGCCGACGCGGTCGTGGATGGGAAAGCCGACCCGGATAAGCGGTATACTGTGCCGGCGGGCAAAGGTATACCCTTTGGAGTGACCGATGAGCAGATCGACGTCGAGTGATTGCACCATCTCCTCGATATCATAGAAATCGACGTTTTCCATGACCATGGGCTCTTCTCCCCCCATGCCGGCAACCACATTGCTCACCGCCTCTTTGAACTTTCCGCTTTTGCCGCCGGAGGCGCAGAGAACGGGCTGAATGCCTGTTTCCGCAAGGAAAGAGGCCAGGCCGAC
>JBEPWT010000038.1:0-22065 GCA_041642275.1 Desulfopila sp.
GGCGGCACTGAGTTATGTACGTTCCCGAGCCGGGATCCTGGGTCTTGATGAGGATTTCTACCAGAAACTCGATATCCACATCCATGTGCCCGAAGGCGCCATTCCCAAGGACGGCCCGTCGGCCGGTATTACCATAGCGACGACGCTGGTGTCGGCCCTGATGAAGGCGCCGGTCCGTCACAAGCTGGCCATGACCGGCGAAATAACCCTGCGCGGCAGGATTCTGCCGATCGGCGGCATCACGGAAAAACTGCTCGCCGCCAGACGAGGCAATATCACCCATGTTCTGCTGCCCAGGGAAAACGAACGCGATCTCAAGGATGTGGCCAGCACCATCCGCAAAAGCCTGACCATTGATCTCGTTGAGCATATGGATGAAGTGCTTGAGCACGCAATCGTTGTCGAGGAGGGTGAATCGCTTTTCAAAAACACTGCCGGAACCAGTGTTTATAATGAAGTAGAGGCCAAAACCCAGGATACCCAACATTAATTTTTTATTTGCTTTTTTGCTTGACGGAGATGAGTGAAGTTGGTAAATACTCATCCACGCTTGAACAAGCGGGCGGGTAGCTCAGTTGGGAGAGCATCGGCCTTACAAGCCGAGGGTCACAGGTTCAAGCCCTGTTCCGCCCACCACCAAAACGACACGCGGGGTCGTAGTTCAGTTGGTTAGAATGCCGGCCTGTCACGCCGGAGGTCGCGAGTTCGAGTCTCGTCGGCCCCGCCAGTAAATAAAGGGTTTTAGCACTATCTGCTAAAACCCTTTTTCTTTTTCCCCACTCCATTCCCCACAAAACCAACTTCTTTCGTCCGCCTTGCTCAATCGAAACAATCAGCAAATAATTTTAGCTAGTGTCTGTCCAGGAATGAGCAATTTTGTTCTAAATCTAGGCGCTCGATAAATTTAACCACAGGCATATAATTGATATTCCGAGGATTAAATTTTGAGAGCAACGACGAGTTAGGGCAAAAGTGCCATTTATGGACAGGCACTAGTTGAAAGGACGAGGGACGGGGCCTGTTGCCAAAACGAAAACGCGGTTGGTGTTTGACTGCGCCGTGGCACTCGCCAAGAGTGTTCGATGGGCAGGGGTAAAAGGGTGGTTCTCCGGGAGCGAAAAGGGGGAACGTCGACTTTTGAAGATCGGAAGAGCATTATCCGGGAGTCAATGATGAAAAAACGAATCAGTGAACACAAAACAGATCGGAATGACGGAATGCGCGAGGCGGCCCAGGTTCTGGATGTGGAGCACCTCGTCGAGGTCGAGGTCACCTCCGAGGATCCCTCCTTTCCCATCGAGCACGCGCTGTTGCCGCGCCACCGGAACGGCTGGAGGGCTTCCGAATCGGGCGTTCAGGTAATCCGTCTGCATTTTGACAAGCCGCAAACAGTGCGGCGGATCTATCTGCATTTTCTGGAGACCGAGGTGGAGCGTCATCAGGAGTTCGTGCTCCGCTGGGGAGAGAAGGGCGAAGAGCCCCTGCGAGAGATCGTGCGGCAGCAGTGGAATTTCAGTCCGGCCGGTTCGCAGCATGAAATCGAGGATTATCGGGTGATACTGGAGAATCTTTCCGTGCTGGAGTTGGAGATTACTCCCGATACCGGCGGCGGAGGCGCACGGTGTTCGCTGCAGCAGTTTTACCTCTCAGAGAGCTCCGACATCGGCCGGGACACTCCCCATGAGGGCTAGGCTGGATTCCGATCCTGCACGGATGAAAAAGGAGGCGGCCAGTTCGCTGCGGCGTCTGATGCCGCGGCTGGAATCCGCCTTCCGCGACCACACCGATACCCCGGAGTGGGAGGATGTCCGTCATCGTCTGGAGGAGCATTTTCCACGATTTTTTGCCTGTTTCCATGCTCTCTACATGGAGGAGTACGATTTCTTCTACTATCTGGAGAGCGTGCTGCAGTCGGCGGTCGGCATGTGGCTGGAGCGGCCGGATGAGTTGAAGGCGCTGGATGCCATGCGCGAATCGGACCGTGAGTGGTATCTGTCGCACCGGATGGTGGGGGCCATGTGCTACGTCGATCTCTTTGCGGGAGGACTGAAGGATCTGGAGGAGCGGATTTTCTATCTCAAAGAGCTGGGCATTACCTATCTCCACCTCATGCCGGTATACAAAGTTCCCGAGGGGGACAACGACGGCGGCTACGCGGTGAGCAGTTTCCGTGAGGTGAACCCCGACCTGGGCACCATGGAAGAGCTGGCCGAAATGGCGACGCTGCTGCGGCACCACGGCATTTCGCTGGTGCTCGACTTCGTGTTCAACCACACCTCCGACGAGCATGAATGGGCGCGGAAGGCCCTGGAAGGAGACGAGCAGTACCAGGAGTACTACCGCATGTTTCCCGACCGCGTGATGCCGGACGCCTACGAAAAGAGCATGGCCGAGGTGTTTCCCGACGACCATCCCGGGGCCTTCACCTATAGGAACCGCCTTAAAAAGTGGGTCTGGACCACCTTCAACACGTACCAGTGGGATCTGAACTACGAGAATCCGGAGGTGTTTCACCGCATGGTCGAGGAGATGCTCTTCCTGGCCAACCAGGGGGTGGAAATTCTCCGCCTCGACGCGGTGGCCTTTACCTGGAAGGAGCTCGGCACCAGCTGCCAGAATCTGCCGCCGGCGCACTGGATCATCCAGGGATTCCAGGCGCTGGCGCGGATCGCCGCCCCGGCTCTGGTGTTCAAATCGGAGGCGATCGTCCATCCGGACGAGGTGCGCAAATATATCGGTCCGCACGAGTGTGCCTTATCCTATAATCCCCAGTTGATGGCCCTGCTGTGGGAATCCCTGGCTACCCGGAATACGGGTGTGCTGAATCACGCCCTGCGCAACCGCTTTGAGATACCGCAGGGCTGCGCCTGGGTCAATTATCTCCGCTGCCACGATGACATCGGCTGGGCCTTTGCCAACGACGATGTGGAGGCCGCCGGATTCGACCCAGACTCCCACCGCCGGTTTCTCACCCGGTTTTACACCGGTCGTTTCGAGGGCAGTTTCGCCCGTGGCGCGCCGTTCATGGAGAATCCGGAAACCGGTGAGGCGCGGGTATCCGGAACCCTGGCTTCGCTCTGCGGACTGGAGAAAGCGCTGGACGAGGGCAGTGAGGAGAAGGTTGAGCTGGCGATCAGGCGCATTCTGCTGTTGCACGGACTGATGATCACCATCGGAGGCATTCCCCTGCTGTACCTCGGCGACGAGATCGCCATGCTCAACGATTATACCTATGACCAGGATCCGGAGAAGATGGGGGACTCCCGCTGGCTGCATCGCCCGGTCTTCGACTGGTCGCGGGCGGAAATGCGGCGCGATGCCGATACGGTGGTCGGACGCATATTTCAGCAACTCCAGCGACTGATTCAGCTGCGTCAGCAGAATCTGGCCTTCAACCGGTCCGAAACCGAAATCATCGACACCGGCAACCCCCACATTTTCAGCTTTTTCCGCAATCATGAGAACCACAGCGTGCTGATCCTCGGCAACTTCACCGAGAAAACGCAGACCCTGGAGGCGCGCCGGTTGCGCCACATGGGAATGCGCAAAAGCATGGTGGATCTGTACGCCGGCCGCACCGTGACCGCCACCCGGGAACTGGAGATGGAACCGTATCAGTTTATGGTCCTTTCGAGATCGATTTGACGAGCTGAGTTTCAGGGGTAAACAGAACCACGAATCCAAGCCTGCTCCAGTGAAACATATAACCAAACATTGATCGGTCCTTGGGGAAGAGACCGGCGGTTTTTTTCCGCTGAACCCGTTGTCGAACACGCTGAAGGGCTTAAACTCTTTACAGGGAAGGTTAAGAGAGGATAGGGCGGCGCACTCCCGGAACCATCAGGGAAGCTTCGAGCTATAAACAAAAAAGAAAATGACGCGTGAAGGAAGTGAGCGGCCAGCGGAAGATCGCCGCTGCCGGATTCTCACTCCGTTCGCTGGGCGGAAAAGAATATTTTCAGTACAAGGCCGAGATCGGCTGAAAACCCGTTTTCGGGCGGAAAAGCTAAGGAGGCATGATGTTCAGTCCACTATCGCTAATACTGGTATACCCTCTTGTTGTCATTCTCCCGGCTGTCCTGGTAAGCATCCTCGGTACCGCCACCGAAGGCGTGGTATACGAGATGGGACGGAATGCGGCGCTGGCAGGGGTCATGATCATTTTATTGCAAGGCTTTCTGGCGGCGCGGTTCAAGTGGGTCGAAAGGCCCTTCGGACTCGATATCCTGGTGCGGTTCCACAAATACATGGCCGCGGCGGCAGCGGTGCTGTTGTTGCTGCATCCGCTTCTGATCGCCGCCGGCTCCGGCAGCCTGGATCTGCTGATTTCGCTGGACCAGCCGTGGTACATCTGGCTGGGCAAGATTACGCTCTTTCTTGTTCTGGCCAATGTCGGGGTGAGCTTGTATCAGCGGAAATTGAATCTGAAATTTGAAAAATGGCGGCTCGTGCATGATATTCTCGGCCCGGCGATCATCGTTTTCGCCTTTGTCCATTCCATTACCGTCGGCAAGGATCTGCAGCAGCCGTTGATGCTGGGATTGTGGAGTATTTTCTTCGTTGTCGCCGTGGTGGTATTCGTCTGGCACCGTCTTGTTCGACCGCGGCTGCTGCAGCGGAATCCCTGGCAGGTAATCGATGTCCAGCAGGAGGCACCGGATGTATGGACGGTGAAACTTGAGCCGCCGCGGGGAGAACAGGTTTTCGAGTATCTGCCCGGTCAATTCCAGTTCATTACCTTTTTCCGGGGGCGGGATCTGCCGGTGGAAGAACACCACTGGACGATCTCATCGAGTCCTGCCGAGAAAAATTTCGTCACCTCGACCATCAAGGCACTGGGCGACTTTACCTCCACCATCGATAAGACCCGTGCCGGCGACAGGGCCGCCGTACAGGCGCCGTTCGGGCGGTTTTCCTATGTTTTGCACCCGGAGGAGAGAGATCTGGTGTTTCTGGCCGGCGGCATCGGCATCACGCCGCTGATGAGCATGCTCAGGCATATGCGCGATGTTCAGTCGACGCATAGGGTGGTGCTGCTCTACGGAAACCCGAATATAGAGCAGGCCGTATTCCACAGCGAAATCAAGGAAATCGAAGCAGGCGACCATCCCGACTTGAAAGCGGTCGACGTTTTGTCGGACCCGGATGATGACTGGAGCGGGGAGAGCGGGTTCATCGACGGTGAGAAAATCGTTCGCCACTGCGGCCGGGATCTTTCCGGCAAAACCTTTTATGTCTGCGGGCCGCCGCCACTGGTCGCCGCCGTGGTCTCCGCTCTGGATGAGCTGGATATCTCACACCGGCAGATCCGGATTGAAATATTTTCATTCCTGGATTGAATGCTTTCCCCAAGCAGGAGAATACGTCATGCGCAAAGTCGAACTCAAATATGTGACCATCGTCACAGTCTGCTTCATTGCCGCCGCCCTTATCATCATGGCGGGGATTCGCGCCTGGATGACGGCCGAGGCGCCTTCGGCTGCAGGAGCCCGTCTTTTTCAGCAAAAGGGCTGCACCCAGTGCCATTTTACAGAGAGTGACAAAACAAAGGTGGGACCGGGCTTGAAAGGCCTGTTCGGTCGTGAGAAGCTCCCCGAAAGCCGCCGTCCGGTAACCAGCGAAAATGTACGGCGGCAACTTGTCGACCCCTATGAGGACATGCCCGTGTTCAAGGACGATCTCACCGAGGCGGAACGGGAATCTCTCATCGAATATATGAAGACGCTGTAGCGTCTGAATTTTATCGATTTTCTGCAGCTTTGTGACGACGACGTGCGTTTGTGGGGGACGGCCCCTTCGATATGCCGCCATCGTCTCTCTGCCCGCTTTATTGCCCCGGCAAAAATGCACATGCTAGACCAAAGTTCTTCAATTCCTGTCCCAGTTGTGCAACATCCTTGAAATGGATGGTGTTCATTCCCAGGCGCTGAGCGATCTCCAGGTTCAGCGGGCGGTCATCGATGAAAAGGCACCTTTCCGCCGGCCGTTGGGTGATATCCAGCGCTGCCTGATAGATGTGCTTCTCCGGTTTCTTCACTCCGAGAAAACAGGAGCTGAAGAAAGCCGAGAAGTGCGCCCGCAGCCCGAAGCGTTCGATGCGATGAAGGTTGAGTTCCAATGTATTCCTTGCCGTACGCGGCTATCAGGCGAAAGCTGTCTAGCCTGGTCCCCACAGTGTTGCCGCCACCCCCTTCACCCTTTACCCCTTGCCATGCTGTCCAGTCGACGTGGACCAAGATGTCGTGCTGCCCGGTCAATTTGGACAGAAGAGTGCGAGCCTTAGCCATAGTCCGTGAAGATTCCAATGGTTCCAGGAATCAACCAAAGAGTGGCATATAAGTTGCAAATTCTTGCTGAAAAGTCGAGGCCGGCAGGGAGGAACCAGGCCTGGAAACAATTTTCCCCACCTGCCGGGATCTTTTCCTGTTCTGTAATTTGCAGTGTAACTCTGACTCCACCGGCAGGGTATCTGGCGGCCAGGTATCGCGCCGGACAATGGGGACACTCATCGCTTGGGGAGACCGTTATGAAACAAGTCCTGTGTTTTTCATTACTTTTTCTGATGGTGCTGGCCGCAGGGCAGGTTCCGGCCGCCGATATTCTCGAGCGGTTCCAGGAAAAGATCGACCGGTTCACCCTCGACAACGGCATGACCTTTCTGGTGGCCGAGCGGGACCGGGCGCCGGTGGTCAGTTTCGTCGCTTTCGTCAATGTGGGCGGGGTGAACGAGCCCGAAGGGCATACCGGCATGGCCCACTTTCTGGAGCACATGGCCTTTAAAGGCACGCCGGAGATCGGCACGACGAATTGGCAAGCGGAAAAAGACCTTCTGGAAAAAGTGGATCGCGCCTACGCCGACTGGCTTCAGGCAAAATACACATCGGAAGCCGGCGCGGGCGAAAATCTCAAGTCCCTTCGCCGGCAATTTATACGGCTCCGGGACGAGGCGGAGCAATATGTCGTTGCCAACGCCTATGCAAAAATCCTGGAGCGCAATGGAGCGACCGATCTCAATGCTGCTACGTCCAAAGATTACACCCTGTATTTCTGCAGCCTGCCGTCCAACCGGATCGAGCTCTGGTTCAACCTGGAATCCGCCCGGCTGGGGAATCCGGTTTTTCGCCAGTTTTACCAGGAGAAGCAGGTGGTGCTGGAAGAGAGGCGGATGCGAATCGATTCCGATCCCACCGGCCGCATGATGGAGGAATTACAGGCTCTGGCCTACATGGCCCACCCCTACGGCATGCCCACCATCGGCTGGACCACGGACATCGTCGCCACCACGCGCCCGGATATGAAAGCCTTTTACCGGCGCCATTATTACCCGGCCAACATAACGGTGGCCGTAGTGGGCGATGCGAAGCCGGACAAGATCCGGAAGCTGGCCAAGACCTACTTTGGCCCTCTGGACAAACAGCAGGCCGAAACAGGCATCGTCACCCGGGAACCGGAACAGCAGAGTCGCCGCCGCTTCACCCGGAGTGGTCCCAACCAGCCCTTGTACATGGAGGCCTACCATAGCGTGGACCAGTTGCACGAAGACGCCATGGCCCTGGAGATCCTGGCCGACATCCTGGCCCGGGGCCGGGTGTCACGCCTGCACGAGCAATTGGTGGTCCAACAGGGGCTGGCTCAGACGGTTCAGGTATCCGACGGATTTCCCGGAGATCTCTATCCGGGCCTGTTTATGATCTACGCCGTCCCCAGAAAAGATGCTTCGCTGGACGACCTGGCGACGGCCCTGCACCGGGAAATTTCAAAGATCGCCGAGGAGGGCGTCGGCAAAGACGAGCTGGAACGGTCCAAGACTCGAATCCAGGCGGATCGGATTCGCAGTCTGCAGAGCAACCTCGGCCTGGCCTGGAAGCTGGCCGAGGCGGAAGCCCAAAAGGGGGGCTGGCGTCGGATTTTTACGGACTTGAAACATTACCGGGAGGTGACGGCCGAGGACGTCCGGTTTGTCGCCGAAGCCTATTTGGTCGAGAGCAACCGCACCGAAGGGCGGCTGCTGCTAAAGGAAGACGGGAAAGGAGAAAGATGATGTTTCGCCTCATGCTGAAAATTACAGCGATCGGCTGTCTGGCCCTTGCCGGGCCGACGACGGCTGCCGGGCCGGCTATCGGCGGCCAAAACCGGGCGCCGGATTATAAAAAGCTCTCCTTCGAGCCCATCTCCTGGCCCGAACCCCATGTGGATACGTTCACGCTGGACAATGGCATCTCCTTCTTTCTCATCAAAGAAGACGAGCTTCCCCTCATTCAGATGCGGGTGATGGTGCGCTCCGGCGGGTTCCGCGTTCCGGAAGACAAGACCGGACTTGCCGAAATCACCGGAGAGGTCATGCGAAGCGGCGGGACAAGAGAATATCCGCCCCGGAAACTGAACGAGATCCTGGCCAACAGGGCAGCCGAGATGGAGACCGCCTTCGGATTCATTTCAGGATCGGCTGAACTGAGCGTATTGAGCAGTGATTTTCAGGAGCTTTTGCCGGTCTTCGTCGAGCTGCTCAGGCACCCGGCCTTTCCCGAGGACAAAATCGAATTGGCCCGGCAGCGGCTCCAAACCCGGATCGCCCGCCGCAACAACGAGCAAAGCAGTATCGCCATGAGAACCTATAAGCGGCTTATCTACGGCCCAAATTCCCTCTACGCCCGGGAACCGGAATACGAGACCGTAAAGAACATCGGCCGAAAAGACCTGGAGCGGTTTCATCGACGGGCTTACCAGGGGGCGAACCTGCTGGTCGGGGTCGCCGGCAATTTCGACGAGAAAACCATCCGGTCCGAGCTCGAAAAGTCCTTTTCCGCTTTTCCCGCCGGAGAGCGGATAGAAATGGATCTTCCGGATGTAAAAAACAGCGATGGACCTTCACTGTACGTGGTGAGAAAATCAGATGTCAATCAGAGCTACATCCTGATGGGGCACCTGGGCGGAAAGCGGCAAAACCCCGATTATGCCGCATGGCAGGTCATGAACAAGATTCTGGCCGGCGGTTTTTCCAGCCGCCTGTTCGAGATCATTCGAACGGAAATGGGGCTTGCCTATTCGGTATTCGGGGGCTACGGCAGTCACTATTTTTATCCCGGCCTCTTTTATGCAGGCCTGTCCACCAAGACCGCGGCCACGGCCAAAGCCGTCCGCGCCGTGAAAAACGAGCTGGATCGTTTGCAGCAGGGCGTGAGCTCCGAGGAGGTGGAAGAGGCCAAGAACCGGTTTTTCAATTCTCTGGTCTTCCGTTACGATCAGGCCGAGGAGATCCTGAGCCGGCGCATGATTTACGCCTATCGCGGCATGCCGGCGGACAGTTTCCAGGAGTTGGTAAAGGAGATTCGCCAGGTGGAAGCCCAAGATGTCGTCCGTGCGGCTCGGGAGTATATTTCGCCCGACGCCCTGACCATCCTTGCCGTAGGAGAAAAGGAAAAGCTGGTAGACCAGCTTGAAAAAATGGGAAAGGTTGAGGTGCTGCCTCAACCGTAAGGGACAAAATGTAAAAAGAAAAAGGAGTCGAAAATGAAAACGCGAATGATGTTCATTTGCCTGCTGGCGGCGACCCTGTTTGCCGTCCACGCCGGCGCCCAGGATCTGCAAACGAAGGTGACAAAGGTTCACGATGATGCCAGCGCATCGGTGGTCAATATCATGAGCAAGGTGATGACCCCCAACCTCTTCGGCATGAAGGTCCCCCAGGAAGGTACGGGATCGGGATTCGTCTTTGACGACAAGGGACACATCGTCACCAATAACCATCTTATCCAGAATGCCACCAAGATCATGGTCTCCTTGACGGATGAAGAAATGTATGAGGCCGAAGTGGTGGGATCGGATCCATGGACGGATCTGGCGGTGCTGAAGGTCGATGAAGCAGAACTCCCCCCGCCGCTTCAGATGGGCGATTCGGACGCCCTTGAAGTAGGGAATTTCGTCGTCGCCATCGGCAATTCCTTTGGACTGCGGCGCACGCTGACCTTCGGTGTGATCAGCGCCCTTGGCCGCGTGGTTCAGACGCCGGAAGGACGATTTCTCAGCGAAGTGCTGCAAACGGATGCGCCGATCAACCCCGGCAATTCAGGCGGCCCCCTTCTGAATCTCGACGGGAAGGTCATCGGCATGAACACTATGATTCTCAGCCCGAGTGGCGGAAGTTCCGGCATAGGTTTTGCCATTTCTTCCAATACCGTCAGTACCGTATGCCCCGTTTTGATCGAAAAAGGAAGCTATCCCCACCCCTGGCTGGGCCTGCAGACCATCAATTTGAACAGGGGCCTGATCAAATTCTTCGAAAAGGCCGGCGTGGAAATACCAGTGGAGGAAGGCATTCTGGTGGTCAATATCTTTTCCGGCGGTCCGGCGGACAAGGGCGATCTGCAGACCGGCGACCAGGCGTTGCAGATCGGGATGTTTCAGATACCCGTCGGCGGCGATATCATCGTCGGGGTCGATGGCCAATCTGTCTCCGCCTATAAGGACCTTGCGCTCTATCTGGAAAACAAAACCGAGATCGGTGATACGGTCACGGTCAGTTTTTACCGGGAGGGCAAGAAAGAAAAAGCGAAGCTGACGGTGGCGGAACGGCCCGAACAGATGTCCGTCCAAAAGGTCGATACAGGCGGTGAGAACGACGGAATTGGCGAGGGCGGCGTCCAGCAGAAGAAGGAAAACAATCAAGGCAAGGGCGAGAAAAAAGAATAGGCGCCAGATACTCTCACTCTGGCGTAGTCGTGATTGAACGATCCGAGAGATTAGTATCCCCGAACCCAAGGGGGGTCGAAGGAACAACTCTCTATCGACGAGGAGGGACGGCGTCAGCGTTAGTCCCGTAAGAACTGGGGACCGTAGAGTTTCTGCCGTGTGAGTGGTGCAGCAAGATGCACCGCAGACAGGCTATATAGCCGTTAGCGATCTCTTGACCGGCAGGTCGGCCGGCTCCTGCATCCTGCAGACAGTGTCGAGCAGGGCTGCCTGCCGGTCCCCTCTGTGCGCGGAAGAAGGACACCGCCTTTCGAATCCTGTGAGAATGGAACTGTCCCGTGTGATCGGACGATTTCGCGTGTTCCCGCGTATTCGCCTATTCGGGGGACATCGCCTATTCGGGGGACATGATACGTCGCCTATTCGGGGGACATCGCCTATTCAGGGGACATGATACGTAATTCCAACCAGTGCAGGGTTCCGGGGAAATCATAGAAAACATACATGTCCCCAATGCACCGGAGATGTATCATCAGCTTCATCTCCAAGAAGGATGAGTTTACGGAGACACCTTGTGATCACGCCCTGTATTATAGCTGAATAGTGGTTATGGTGACGATGACGGCATTTTCTCTTTTCTGAAAGGTGTCGGCATAATTGATGCCGAGCGGAAAAGAATCAAGATAGATTTGTAGACAAAGAGTTTTTCATGCAGAAAATTATATCAGTAATTCCGGAGTTACCGGATCCAGTCAGTGTACCTCAGGCTGCAAAATATCTGGGGGTGGGACGTAAGGTGGTGTATCAGCTTCTGGAGTATGGCGAACTGCGGGCCACCCGGCAGCAGGGAAAGATCTGGATTGACCCGTGCAGCCTGAAACAATTCCGGGATCAGGGCAAGATGGTCTGATCACACTTTAAAGAAAGTCTTGAAAAAAGAAATCAATATCGATCCGGCCGAAATCGAAAAATTCGGACGAATGGCCGCACATTGGTGGGACCCCGCGGGAGAACTGAAATCGCTCCATGACATCAACCCTCTCCGCTTCGACTATGTCCGGTCGCGCACTGAATTAAAAGGCTCCGAAGTGCTGGATGTCGGGTGTGGCGGCGGGCTGTTGAGCGAAGCCATGGCTGCCGCCGGAGCCCGGGTGACCGGTATCGACATGGGAAAAGAACCCTTGGCCGCGGCAGAGCTTCACCGAAGGAAGGCCGGGCTCGATATCACCTATTGGCAGGCCACGGTGGAGGAAACAGCCGCTCAGGCACCGTGCCGTTTCGATGTGGTGACCTGTATGGAACTGCTTGAGCATGTTCCCGACCCCCGTTCGGTGGTGGCGGCCTGCGGTGAGCTGGTCAAACCCGGAGGCGACATCATTTTCGCGACGCTCAATCGCAATCTCAAGTCCTATGTGTTGGCCATTCTGGGGGCCGAGTATATCCTGGGCCTGCTGGAAAAAGGCACCCACCAGTATGGCAAATTCGTCAAACCCCGGGAACTGGCGCAGTGGGCCGGATCCGAAAACGTAACGGTTAAGGATGTCACCGGGCTCCACTACAATCCCTTCACCCGGCGCTATTCCCTGGGCGGGAACACCCATGTCAATTACCTGATGCATCTCCAAAAGCCGCTATAATTCCCCTCTTTCGGTGCTTTCCGCGGGGCGATACCGGTATTGTCACCATATTCACCATATTCGGGGGACCATATTCGGGGGACCATATTCATATTCGGGGGACATGATACTTAATTCCCACCAGGGCATAGTTCCGGAAAAAGCATAGAAAACTACGTTATCCGACAGACTCTAGCGGTAGTTACTGAAGAGGTCACTTACCGATCAACTCCAGCTGCGCCATCGCATCCTCGATGAAGTGAACCCTCCAAGGATAGGCGTCGCTGTATTCGCTCAGCGACTGTCCAGCCACCCACTCGAGGTCCCTCAGCGAGGGTTCAATTTCCCCCGTAACCTGATGGAAGTATTTGCCGCGCCCCCAGCGGGGGAGAAGATAGCCATTGCCTCTGGCGATGGATTTTTCCATATACTGTATACACTTCGCCTCATCGCCGCCGATGAATTCCGGCAGCACGCAATAGCAGATGGAATAGGCGAATTCCACGGCGCCATTGCCGTAGTCAGGCGCAACCTGCTTGATGCGGTCAAGAAAGGTGATGCCATGGCGCATCCATTTCACATTGGCAATTTTGCCCGGCAGCCTCATTGCCTCTTTGAATTCATATTGCAGAGCGGTAACCCAGAAAAGCATGGCGGGTGCATCATCGGCCACAAGCGTATCAGCAGCCTCCCAGGGCTTTTTCCCTGAATCGGCAGCCTTCTTGAAATCGCGGTTAGTGTACATGGCGAGTTCACTGTACTTCGTGGCTTTCTGAAAATATGTCAACTTATCTCGGCGATTAACGGTATAGGCAGTGCCCAGGAGAATGTATTGATTGGCAAGCTCCGTCAAGGCCTTTTTGTTGCCTGGATCGATCTTCAAAACGGCGCGAAAGGCCGCTATCGATGCACGAAGCGACTTCCTGTCATTGGCCGTGTTGTATTTCTCCACGGCACTTTCAAGGGCTCTTTCCGCTTTTTCCGAAGGCCTTGCCGGTGAAGCGTCGCTCCAGTGCGGCTGCCATGTCTTTGTTCCGCATCCGCAGAGAAGCAGAACAGTCAACAGGAGAGAGAAGAGAATACATTTTTTTTTCACCATTTCGTTTCTCCTCAGTCAGAAATGTAAATACCTTCACACATGGAGCGTTTACGGGTGCCTTTTTGCCGTTTGTCCAGCAAGCAGATTATCTTTGAAATGCAGGTTCATCTTTTTCAAGAGGGAAGCAATTTCATAAATATCCCGGAGTGGAAATGATTGCAAGGCAGAAGGTGATCGCACACCGCTATGACAGGTGGGCATTCCAATAGCTATTCAGCTTCATAACCCCTTTTCTGATTACCCCTGAAGTCCGGCAACCGCTTAAGGGCCAGGACTGCTCTTTTCTCGGGACGCCATAGGCCCTCTTTGGGGACTTGGCTGCAGCCATCGAGACCGCAGACACTCAGAAAAAGAGCGGCCCCGCTTCCTTAAAGGTGGCAAAATGAAGAGCACTCAATGCGAAAGTCAGCCTCTCTTGCCTGACACCTGTTACCCATCGTTTGTGGACGGGAATGAATGGGAACTGTAAAACCAGCCCCACCAGCCCAATGATAAAGGGGGGCATGTTACTCCGTATTATAACACGGTATTCCAGTAAACATCAAATAAGCAAACAAAATCACACAATTTATTTCATTGCTTTATCGGCCCGAAAGAGTGTAGAATGTATCATTGATGTTACCTTTGGTCGCTTTGTTCGTTGCCGTTATATTGACAGCGGATTTCCTCAATCGGAGAAAAAGCATTTTGCTTTAGAGTGGTAAAACCTCCTTGCACCGTGTCCGGAACTGCCCTTGTTGAACCTCTTTCCCCATGCGGTCGGATGTACACCTTGTAATGCTTCGGTTGGAAGTGGAGAATCCGTTTTCCTTTCGGCTCCCCACGAAAAATACTCGGAATGATTGATGGGGTTCGTGTCGATCTTTTTCCGGTCGATTTTATTCATCCCGTTTCGTCAACGCTGCCTCGGACAGTAAAAGACCAGTAACCGTCTGGATCGGTGGTCGTTTGGTTTTTCAACTCATTACTACAGGTTTTCCAGTAAACCATACTCAAAGGAGTGGCAACAGATGAAGGAAGGAACAGTAAAATGGTTTAACGATTCAAAAGGCTTTGGATTCATCGAGCAGGATGGCGGCGAGGATGTCTTTGTTCACCACAGCGCCATTCAGGCCGAAGGCTTCAAGACACTCAAGGAAGGTGCACGAGTGAGCTTTGATGTCATCGACGGTCCCAAGGGGCTCGCCGCAGAAAATGTTTCGGAAATTTAAAACTGACCCCGGCATATGACATCGCCCCGGTGGCAAGAATATCGAAAAAAGGACAGTTTTCCTATGGGAACAAGAGTTCCCTGAACCAGACAACAGGAGAGTACTATTGGCTAAACAACGTTATTCCTATGAGAAGCGCCAACGTGAGATAGAAAAGAAAAAGAAAAAGGAGGAGAAGCAACAGAAAAAGACGGAGAAGAAAAAGGATTCCGGCGACACTGAAATATCTGAAACGGATGATCAATGAAGTTTCTGTATAGCCGCAATCCCGCTCTTCGCATGCTTTGACGGAGTGTGATCATCCCAGACGTTGCAGTGATGATCAAAAACTCACTTTTCAACTCTCCGGTGGTATTCTCCCGAAGAGCAGAGGATAAAGATTTCTAAGGAGGGAGCAGTGAAAATGTTACTATCTGAAGGGGAAAATGTGCGTCACCGAGCCAGAGTGGAGTGGGGTATCGGCACGATAACTTCCGTGGAAAGGGGTGGTATTGTTCGAGTGACTTTTGAAGGGAACAAGAGATTATCAATAGCCAAGGGAATCAATTTTCTTGTCAAGGTAGACAAACATGGGGCAAAAATTTAACCTCCGCAGCGAGTCTTTTTTCTAGAGAATTTCGACGCCGCCGTCCTGATCGAACAACGGGAAGACAACGCAGTTGTAGAAGGTCTCGTTGCTCTTTTGGTTGAGAATCCCAAGATCTTTGAGGCTATTGATTACCTCCGGATCTTCCGGCAGGATGTTTTTCAGGCTGCCGTTAACGAAGCCGGTGCCGAAGTCCAGCAGGGACTGTTTGTCGATTATGCCGCGGTTTTTGAGGTATTCCAAGCCCCTTGTGTCTTCCGTGAAGGTGTGCTGGTAGTAGCTGACCATACGGGCCAGGTGTTTCTTTTTGGCAACGGTGATCTCTTTCGTTTTTTCTTCTTTAACTGCTGTTTTTGTTGTCATGGGTGTGGGACTATAGGCGGATAGGCGGTTAACAGCTTCCTTGAAGTCGACGCCATCGATCAGCTCGACAAAGCTGATAGCATCGCCGCCCGCCCCGCAGCCGAAGCAGTTCCATAGGTTCTTTTCCGGATTGACCGAGAATGACGGATCTCCTCTTCATGGAAAGGACACTTTGCCTTGTAGCTTTTGCCGTTTTTCTTGAGGGCAACGCCCCTCGATCTGACCAGGGCGGCCAGGTCAACTCCTTCTTTTATTTGGTTGATGTGCTCTTCTTCTACCATCTCTTCTTCTCCTGTCTCGCATTTCAAAAAAAATATCTCGCAGGTGGTTCAATGGGCTTTTTGTTTTTTTCAAAAAAACGAAAAAAGCATTTTGATTGCAAAATGTAGCATTGATGCTGGATAAAATATCATGTACTTTTAGCTCATAAAGAGCCAACGACGCATTATTTCTGTCGACTGGTAAAGCAAAATGGCTATAATTTGCATCATGAAAAATAATAAAGTGATCACAACAGGTTTTCCGGAAAGACTTTCATCCTTACGTAGACAAAAAAATCTCTCCCAAACCGCATTGGGAAAGATTGTGGGGGTGCACTATTCTCATATTGGTCGCTATGAACGTGGTATTTATCGCCCGGCAGCCGATTCTTTAAAAAGGCTGGCCAATGCATTGGGTGTTTCCGGAGACTACCTTATCGAAGGAACAACGGAAGATGCTGCCAAAGCGAGATTTGAAGACAGGGAATTACTGTTGCAATTCCAGCAGGTTGAAAAACCCCAATAAGAAGACAAGCACGTCGTTAAAAAACTGATCGATGCCTTCTTGACTAAAAAACATATTCAGGAGTTGGCTTCCCGATAGAAAAAGAGGTTTTCCGTCAGTTGAAGAGAGCTTTTGCTGACGGCAGCCTTTTCTGAGGAGTTGAAGAATGGAACGAATTATCAACGTACATATCGAAAAGCTATCTGAGGGAGGATACCTGGCTACTTCTGACGATATTCAAGGATTAGTTGCTCAAGGGCGTACCGTTTCCGAGGTCATGGAAATTGCAAGGGATGTTGCCAGAAGATTATTGGAAGCCCAGGCAGAGAGAAAGCAGGAATCACTGGTACCAACCATCAGCAATTCGTTTGATTGCACACTGGTGGTCGGTGCGTAAATGGGACGACTATCCGGATTCCGGTACCGAGAAATAGCCAAGCGACTCAAGGCATTTGGCTTCGCCTTTGACCGTCAAGCCGCCGGTAGCCATGAGATCTGGCACAATGAACAATCCGGCCTATACACGACGATACCCAATCATCCTGGCGACATGCCGGAAGGCACTCTCCGGGCTATTCTCAAGCAGGCCAGTATCTCCCCGGACGATTTCCTGAGCAAGAAATAGAGACGGTAAGAAGAAAGACGCCAATCAACCGTTACACCGGACTACGCCGGTGAACTCTTCATTGGCGGGAATACCCATTTGTCAAGCCTGACCCCTTTATTTGCTTTTTCTTTGCGGAGCATTGCCGGCTTTTCAGCCGAAGAGCCGTGGTTGCACCATAGGTAAACAGGAAGAGGAAAACATACCGAGATATGCGCAAGCAAAGCAAACAAGAAAAGCTACTCCATTCCCTGCCTATTCAGTTCCTGCCAGTCAATTTCCTCGAGGTGGTCATACTCTGTGGTTGCAACCTCCACTCCGGCATCATCGAAGACATAGGCGGGGCCCTTTCCCTTTAAGGATTCTTTGACGAAGAGCTTGTCGATCTTTTGTTCCACCAGCCATTCGGCGACACGGAGCCCCCTGCCGCGTTCTAAATCCTGGTAGGGATTGGCGATAATCTTCTGCTGTTCCACTTCACCGTTTTGCAGCAGTTGCCTAAAGAGCCCAAAACAGGCGGCGCCGCCAAAATGTGTACTGATTTCCGAGCCATCCTCCTGGAGAGGAAACGCGCACCGCAGGTGCCTGGGTGACCAGGGTTCATAGTGGAAGATGATCTGCTCGACGCCGGCGACGTGCTTTTTTACCTTTTCCTCCAGGCGATCGCTGATTTGATGGGCCTTTTTCAGGTCATCGGTGCGCAAAACTATGTCGGCCTGGAGGAAAACAAAGCGGCCGGCATTTCTTCCTATCAGCGAGTTGATCTTAACCACCGTCGGCTCTTCCATAATCAGCTCTCGAGTAGTGGACAGGGTATCGTGATCAACGGATGCGTCGAGCAGCACCCGCATGCCGTCCTTGAGCAGCTCCCAGCCGGTATAGACGATAAAGAACAGAACCAGTATCGCCGCCCAGCGGTCAAGGCTCAAGCCGAAAAGGATTATTTCGATCTGGAAATACTGGAGCAGTACGGCCACAAGCACGACA
The DNA here is from genome assembly GCA_041642275.1 of Desulfopila sp. Classification (GTDB taxonomy): domain Bacteria; phylum Desulfobacterota; class Desulfobulbia; order Desulfobulbales; family Desulfocapsaceae; genus Desulfopila_A. The sequence goes on from JBEPWT010000038.1 coordinate 17,921, forward strand.
AGATTGGCAAAGACATCGGCCTGGCGGTGCCTGCCTTCGGCTATGAGCGTCGGAGAGCCGGTCTTTCTGCCCACGGCCAGGGCATAGCGGCCGAACAGAAAGATAGCGGCGGTCGCGGCCGCCATACCCAAAAGAACGGTTATCGAAATGGCCGGTATCGCTTGCTTTCCCAGGATTACCTGGCGGGTCAGTTCATAGCCGGTAAGAAAAATAAACAGGGCGATGATGATTGAAAGCAGGTTTTCCACCTTATAGAGCCCCAGGGGAAAGGACTCTGTCGAACGGCTGGAAAGCCTTATGCCCAGATAGACGGCCAGAGAGGCAACACTATCCGTGGCCGAATCGATCGCCCCCGCCGTCACCGCCAGGCTGTCGGAAGTAACGGCAAGGATACCCTTGACTCCGGCAAGAACAAGGTTGAGGAGAAAAGCATAGAGAAAGATCCTGGCAATCCTTCGCGATTCCTGTTTTTTTGCCTGTTCCATTTTGCATTTGCGGAAAGAAGTTATACCGGCGCTCTTTTTCTACGTTACCCTACCCATTATGCGTTCATATGCAAGTATCTCAGGGGCGTCTGGCAAAAAATGATGCTTTTGCCGAAACCGGGGTGGATAAAAATGAAGGCTCAGTCGCCGCACCGCAGGGTCAAGCCCGGCAGTGAGATTCCCTGCAGCCTCGTGCGCCAGATTTGTCCCGGCGCAACGGAGAGGGCCTTGGTGATGGTGCCGGTGGTGACGATCTCTCCGGCCCGGAGCCGATTGCTTTCCGGCTGCAGGGCCAGGACCTCGACCAGATGTTGGAGCGCCAGCAGGGGGCTGCCGAGAACATTTGCGCCCGAACCGCTGTCGAAAGGATCGCCGTCGCAGGAGATCGCAAGTTCAAAGGAGCGCAGAACGGAAACCGGATAGGCGCCGATATCCTGCACAGGTCTCGGTTCGCCTATCAGCAGCAGGCCGTGGAGCCCATGATCGATCACCGTGTCCGCCGCCTCAAAATCCCATCCCGGATAGTGCGATTGGACTATTTCGAAGCCATGGGCGACCCAGTCGAGAGAGTCCAGCAGTCCGTCTATGCCGCTGTCCGCTTCAGGGGCGGAGGCGAGACGGAAGACGATTTCAGGTTCTATCTTCGGCTCGCAGAAGGGTTCGAGTGAGCAGGCAGCGTCGTTGTCCATGCAGTATTTGACCGTTGTGTCATACACATAGGACCAGAAAGGCTGCTTTACTCCATAGAGCGTCCACATATCGGGGTTGGTGAATCCAAGCTTTCTGCCGACAGCAGTCTCGTTTTCCTCCAGTTTCGACTGGTGGAGAAACCTCGCCGCCCTATAGGCCGCAGGCAGATCAAATCCGTCGACGCGTCTGGAAAAAGGTGGTATCTGTCTTCTCATTTTCTGGGCCAGGCGTATCTCCGCCGCCATGGCCCGCAATTTCGTCTCAGCGAGCATTTTTTGTACCCCGGTTCTCTGATATTGAAGTGAATCCGTCGTCTTCGAGCTGCTTCATCAGGATGTTGGCTCCAAATTTCCTTGCTGCAGGCTGCCATTTCCCTTTAGCTGCGGCATATCCGGCAGCCAGAACTACTGGGGCTGAAGGGGTATGCCGTATTTCTTCATGTACTTCCAGACGGCGGTTCGGCTCACCCCCAGCCTCCGTGCCGCTTCGGCCTTGTTCCAGCGACAGTCGTTGAGAAGGGTGAGCAGTTCGACCTTTGTCACCATACCCGGTCTGCCCCGAACCGTGATCGTCCGGGGTTCTGCCAGGCCGGCGCTGTTGCCGCGGCGCAGGTTCTCAGGCAGATCCCGGGATTCGATTCTGTCGCCGCTGCAGAGAACGAAGGCGTGTTCCATGGCGTTTTCCAGCTCCCGGACATTGCCCGGCCACGGGTGGTCCATGAAGATGCGCATGACCTCCCGTGAGACATCGACGATATTTTTGCCGGTTTTGCCGTTAAGGACCTTGATGAAGTGGCTTGCCAGCAGGGGGATATCATCTTTGCGCTGCCGCAAGGGGGGGACGGTGATGGGAAAAACCTTGAGCCTGTAGTAGAGGTCCTCGCGAAACGAACCGTCTCCAACCATCTCCTGCAAATCCCTGTGTGTGGCAGTGACAATGCGGATGTCGATGTTGCGCTTTTTCGACTCACCGACGCGCTCGATTTCCCGCTCCTGGAGGACACGAAGCAGCTTAACCTGGATAAAGGGGCTGAGGTCGCCGATTTCATCGAGAAATATAGTGCCCCCGTTCGCCTCCTCGAACCTTCCGGTTCTGGCATGCACCGCCCCGGTATAGGCACCCCTGGCATGGCCGAAGAGTTCGCTTTCCAGGAGGGTCTCCGTAAGGGCGCTGCAGTTGACGGCAACAAAAGGCCCACCCCGGCGTGTGCTGTTGAAGTGGATGGCTCCGGCTATGAGTTCCTTGCCGGTGCCGCTCTCTCCCTCGATAAGAACCGTGGCCTCGCTTCTGGCAGCCAGGGTGATGGATGAGAAGATCTGCCGCATGGGGCCGCTCTTGCCGATGATGTTTCCCAGGCGATGCGTTTCGCCAAGTTTCAAAGAGGCTTCTTCGGCCCGCCGTCGGGCTTTGTTCAGTTCTGTCAGATCGGTGACGGTTTCGACGACGCCCAGTATCCGGCCGTCGTCGTCCTTGACGACGCTGGCGTTTTTGATGACCGGGATGGCGTGCCCATCTTTATGCTGCAACTGGCACTCCTTGGCCTCGGTCTGTTCCTTTTCAAAAATGCCGCACCTGGCGATGTCGGCGGGGCAGTTTTTGCCGAAACAGTGGCTGCAGCCGAGAAGGGCGCAGGTTTTTCCCAGGGCTTCCTCGGCGCTATAGCCGCTGATCTTTTCCATCGAACGATTCCAGGAAGCGATGCGTCCCTTCTCGTCCATGGTAAAAACGCCGTCGGCCATCGAATCGACGATACGGCTGATAAAGCGAGGATTCCAGATTTCATGATTCCTGAGTGTCATTTTGCCTCCGCGGTCACCGGCTCCCATCCCTCGCTAACGTTATCCTGGGCGCAGCAAACGTTACATAGCGTTACCCTGGTTGTAGGATAGCCGCTGTCGGCTGTCAATACTATTCTTGAGAAAACATTGAGCCCATCCCGGCGACGTCGATGACCTTTTACGAGATTATCAAACATTGAATAACAGCAAGAGAGAAAAGAAAGCAGGCGAAGGGAGCAGGCCTTGAACATCGGTTGCAGCAGAGAAGATGAGTGACGCGGATTTGCAGCTGTTGCAGGAGCTGCTACGCGCTCAGGTGCTCAGGAGGTTGAAGAAGCAAGAAAATTTTTACTGAAGAGCCGGGGCGGTCTCGCAAAAGCGCTTGCTGGTGCGTGTCAGCTATCGTCTTCAGGCAGAACGGATCCTCTGAACCAGGAGAAATAGACGCCGCTGAGGCAGAACAGGGCGGATATGGTGAAAACGATATGGATGCTGCGCAGAAACAGGGGATAGTTGGCCGGAATGATGGCCTCACGGCCAAGCATCAGGGTCAGGACGACGGTGGCGGTTGCCATGCTGAACATCTGGCCGAGCAGGCGCATGGTGGCCACCGCCCCGGAGGCCAGACCGTAATGGCGCTTTTCCACGGCTCCCATGATGGCGCTCATGTTGGGAGAGCTGAAGAGGGCGAAGCCGGTGCCGAGCAGCAGCAGGTTGGCGATGATCAGAAAAGTGGGTGTTTGCGGTTGCAGCAGGATGAACAGTGAAACGCCGATAACGGTGATCAGCATGCCGAAGCTGGCGATAAAACGAGGCTCGATTCGGTCGGAAAGGCGGCCGGCCAGGGGAGACAACAGTGCCATCATAACCGGCTGGGCCATGAGTACGCTGCCCGCCGTCTGGGGGGACATTCCCTTGATATACTGGAGATAGAGGCTTAAAAGAAAGGTGACGGCAAAGGTGGCGGAATAGTTTAGAAGTGCTGCCAGGCTGGAAAAGGTGAAGGTCTTGTTGGCGGTGAACAGATGGACATCGAAGACAGGGTGCGCGGCAGTAAGCTGGTGTCTGAAAAATGTGACGAACAGCAAAACGCCGAAGGCTGCCAGGAGGATGCCCGTAATCGTCGGCAGCCGGGTGGCGCCGTAGACCAGAGCCAGAATGGCGCCGACATAGAGAAGGCAGCCGAAGACAT
>JBEPWT010000039.1:0-21478 GCA_041642275.1 Desulfopila sp.
GGCAGAATCACTCCGGGAGGGCATTTCGGTGAGACCTCGCTTCTCACCGGCAAGCCGCACTCCCTCGGGGCGCGGGCCGTTGGAGATGTCGCCCTGATATGCTTCGAAAAACGTCTTTTTGAACAGGCATTGCTCAGCGACAGGACCATCTACCAGCAGATGAATCTGGCTCTGGCGGAACGCCTTCGGATCTCCTTTCGCGATCAGGCCGATACCGCCTATTCGTTCAGTAAAACCCAGACCAGGGAAGAGGATTTTGAAAACTTTCTGCTCCTCGGCGGCCACGACTCGGAGAAACCTGCCGAAGCCAAGAACAAACCCTCCAACGCCGCCCGGCGCAGTCAGGCCATCGCCCGCAAGTTTGCCGCCAACCTCGAGCCGATACTGCTGACCGGCGAGAAAGGCACGGGGAAAAAGTTTCTGGCCAAGCAGATTCACCAGCAGAGCAAGTATGCGGACGGTCCCTATATCGAAGTGGAACTGCGCCACATCAGTCAGGAGCAGATGCCCGAGAAACTCTTCGGCACGCCCCAGGATGCCTTTCCCTTTGCCCAGGCGCGGCATTCGGGCATTCTCGAACAGTTCTCGCAAGGAACGGTGGTTCTGCTGCACGCCGAACTCTTGAGTTTTCCGCTGCAGCAAAAGATCCTCACGTCGATGACCAGCGGCAGCTTTCGCCGGAGCGGCAGTGACGAAGAGGTGCCCATGCAGGCTCGCCTGATTTTCATAAGCGACGATGCGCTGACCACTCTCGAGCACAAGGACCTCTTCTATGCGCCGCTTTTCAATGAGCTTCGGCGCCAGCATTACCGGGTGCCGTCGCTGTGCGAGCATAAACGCGACCTGCCCAGGCTGATCGATTATTATCTTCATCGCTACAGCAGGGAATACGGCAAGAATATTACTTCCATCTCCGCCGATACCCTGGGCATTCTCATGAATTACGACTGGCCGGGAAATCTGCCGGAGCTGCAGAGCGTCATCCAGCGGGCGGTGATGCTCGCCCAGAGCAGCGAGATCCTCTCGGGACAGATTGTTCTCGGCCTGCCCAAGACCGAGGGTAAATGGGAATTCAACGTGCTGCGCATCCCCGGAGTCAAAAACTTTCTCAGAAGTCATGTCTTTCCGGTGGTGCCCCGTTTTGCCGTCGGTCTCGTCATCCTGGCGACGGTGGCCGCGCTGCTGCTGGGACCGTCCGAGGCCGGCAGAAACATCGGTATAACCCTGAGCTGGGCCATCGGCTGGCCGCTGCTGTTTTTTTCGTTCTTCTTTCTGGCCCGGACCTGGTGCTCGGTCTGCACCCTGGCCCTGCCCGGCAACCTGGCCCAGGCCGTGGTCAAACCGGACAGACCGACGCCGCAATTCATTAAAAAATATTCCGGCTGGATAATGGCCATCCTCTGTATCGGCGTACTGTGGGTGGAACTGGTCTGGGATGCCTACAGCAGTCCATTGCTTACCGCCTCGGTCATACTTGCCGTTTCCGCCGGATCGTTTATCTTCAGCATATTCTACAGGAGGCGGGTCTGGTGCCGCTATCTCTGTCCGCTGGGCGCCATCAACGCTATATTTGCCATGCCCTCGGTCCTGGAACTGCGGGCGAATCGTCACCTCTGTCTCAACAGGTGCCAGGAGCACAGTTGCTTTCGCGGCGATGAGCATCACCAGAGCGGATGCCCCATGTTCCGTCACCCCTTCCTCGTCGACAATAACCGGGACTGCATCATGTGTGCGGAATGCATCAAGAGCTGCAGCAACAGCTCCATTCACCTCAATCTGCGCCTGACGCCGGAAGAACTCTGGGACCTCAACACGCCGCGGCGGGCCGATTCCTTTCTGATCGTCGCCCTGGGCGCTATCTTCTTCCCCTTCGCCCTGCATAAAAATTTCACCGCCTTCGCCGGGCAGGTAAGCGCTTCATTTTTCCCGTTTTTGCAGGAGTTGCCGGCCTATGTCATTAAAAGCGTCATTTTCTTCGGTCTCATAGCGCTCTTTCAGCTGGGGTATGTGATTATGGTAAAGCTTGTGGCCAAGTATGCCGCCGTCGAGGATAGGTCCCTCAAACCGATGCTGGGCTATGGTTTCATCCCTCTGATCCTTGGCTGCTATCTCGCCGTTCATTTCGAACTGTTCATGGCCGAGGCCTGGCGCATCTGGCCCAACCTCCAGGAACTGGCCGGTCTGGAACCCGCCTATGTGTCCTGGCGCATCTTGAGCGAGGATTCCACCATGGTCCTGCAGACGATCACCGTCTGTGGCGGCATGCTGGCGTCGTTCTATGCCATTTATCGGATCATGGCCCGCTTCAGGGGCGACAGGGCCTTTCCCTCGAAGTCGCTGGTTCTCCCCTATAGTTTCATGGTCTTTCTCGGCGGGCTGTCGCTGTATCTCATCTGAGGCCGGCGGCTGACGGTGGCGGTCTCGACGGCGATTGTGGTGGCGGGCAAAAAAAAAACCAGGCAAGATTGACACACAGTGCCATTCTCACCCGGTTGGGGGGGTAGGGTTGTTGTTGTACGAACATCTTGCAACCCTTATGCCATTTACTCGTTTCGCATTGGGAAAGATCCGGGAAGGTGGGAGAGCAAGGAAAAGCCGGCGGGGGCCGCCACTGCCGGCAGGCGCCGGTGGGCGGGCGATTACCAGCTGAGTTACTGTCTGGTAATAGCCGTTACCAGGTCGTAGGCCGCTGTAAGCGGTGCTGCCGGCCGATGAACTGAGGGGCGGGGAGAAGATGCGAAAAGTGCTCAGGAGCCTGTCGGTTGTCTGTCGAGCAGGTTGACGATAGTGTCGTAGCTCGCCATTTCCCTGAGCCAGCGCTGCGGGATCGCTTCCATGCCCAGGTGGGCCCCGAGAATCATCCCCGTCGCCAGCCCCCGGGCGGCGGAATCGCCGCCGGCCATGACATTTTCTATGAGCGCTTCTTCGAGGTTGTCCTCGTAGGCAGTGATCAGATGGACAACACCAGGCAGCGCCTGCTCGGCACCGCAGGCCAGACCGCTTTCCTTGATGACGGCAGGAGTGGAATCGCTGCCGGTTTCCAGGGCATTGCGTATGCGCATTTCAAGGGTGATGTCGTTGATCCCGGCATCAAGCAGCTGAAGGACGGCCTCGCCCGGTGGCGTTTGGTGCAGCACTTTCCAGCAGAGGCGGCAGAGGAAGTCGGCCGCCAGCAGGGCGGTTTGGCTGTTGTGGGTCATGGCGGTCTGTTCGCGGACGTGGGAAAGGAGCAGATCCAGATTATCGTGAAAATGATAGAGAAGAGGCGCCATGCGGGCCGGCCCGCCGAGATCGGTCGAAGCAGAACCGCTGTCGAAGACATCCCTGCCCTCTTTGAAATTGGCGAGGGTCTCGGTGGTGGCCTTGTCCATGTAGCCGTCGTAGTTCTCCATAAAACGCCGCCAGTTGTCGCCGAAGCGTTCCAGGTCGAAGGTGCTGTCTTCACCCAGGGTTTTCAGCAGCAGCAAGGTCTGGTCGCCGTAGTGGGTGAACTGGCCGTCGGCCTTGCCGGAATGAAAGGAATCCGGCGACGGTGAAAGATAATCCTCCACCCGCCCCAGTTGTGCGTACAGCTTGTCGGTATCGTATATCCAGTGGGCTCCGAGGGCCAGAGCATCGCCTGCAAAACTTGCCAGCACCATCGCCTTGTATCTCTGTGGCATATTATCTCCTTAAGTGATTCCAAGCAGTCGTCCAGCCTTTGCCGGGTGCCGGGGAGCGGCACGCTCTGCATGGCTGCTTCATCGTAAAGTGTATGGCATTGCCGCTCTTCTGTCAAAGGACCCAGGGTTGTGCAGAGTCCGGCGATTTGTCTTGAAGGGGCGAAAGGCAGCCGCCATAGTCAGCAGCAATTTACCTTCACGACCGGATCTGTTATACTTTTTTTCAGGAAGAAGCCAGGTGGCATGTGCCATGACCTCGACGAAGCGAGCAGAAATGGATAAGAACAAGAGAAGATTCAGCAGGATACCGTTGCGTTTTCCGGCAACGCTGATCGTTGACAACACCGAAGTCTACGATATTCACGAACTGTCAAACCTCAGCATCGGCGGCTGTCTGGTGCCCCTCGATGAGGATGTCGTCGAGGGAGCCCGCTGTACTATCACCATACGGCTGGCGGGCGGTCTCGGCAATACGCCGGTCAATGTCGCCGGCGAAGTAGTTCGTCACGACAAGAACTATGTTGCCGTCAAATTCACCAAAATAAGCCCAGGCGATCTCCATCACCTGCAGAACCTGATACGCTACAATGCCCCGGACCCGGATGTGATCGACGAAGAGATACGCAACAACCCGGGTATTTTCTGAAAAACTCGGGCATAGCTTTGTCCGCTTATCCCTGCCGGCCAGCAAGGTGTTTTCTCTCTTGGGAATCGGTTGGGCTGAGTTTCAGGGGCAACCTGTTTTAGGCCACCTCATCGATTGTCGATAACAGATAGTCGATATCTGCAGGGGTGTGGGCGGCGTTGATCTGAAAACGGATGCTTTCGTCCCCCCTGGGTACCACCGGAAAGGTCAACCCCACCGCCAGGATGCCTGCGTCATAGAGTCTGCCGACCATCTGCCTGGTACGGCCCGTGTCTCTGACCATCATGGGTATGACGGGGTGAGGCCCTTCTATGCTTTCCAGGCCTCTTTTTTGCAGCCCTTCTCTGAACTGGCGCTGGCGACTGCCGAGAGTTGACAGTCGCTGCCGCCCCTCCTCGCCGTTGCAGAGGTCGATGGCGGCCGTGGCGGCGGCGCAGTCGGCGACGGAAAGGGGGTTGGTGTAGATATAGGTGTCGGCTTTCTGACGGATTGCCTCGATCACCGTCCGGCTTGCAGCAATGAATCCGCCATTGACGCCAAAGGCCTTGCCGAAGGTGCCGACGATGATGTCGGGCTGGCTTTTGCAGAATTCCGGGGTGCCTCTGCCGCTCTTGCCGTAGGCGCCTATGCCGTGGGAATCGTCGACCACCGTGATTATGCCGTCCCGGAAACGGCCGGCATGACTGCCGGCGATATCGGCTATGGCCTTGAGCGGGGCGATGTCGCCGCGCATGGAGTAGACGCCGTCGCAGATGACTATCACCCGTTCGATGCTCTCGTCAATTTCTTCGAAACATCGGCTGAGGTCGTCCATGTCGTTGTGCCTGAAGATTCCCTTGTTGTCCCTGGCCACGCCGGCAATACGCATGGCCCTGATGATGGAGTTGTGGTTGAGCTGGTCGCCGATCCAGTATGTGTTTTTGCTGCTGATGGTCAAGGCCAGACCGCAGTTGGCCGTATAGGCGGAGTTAAAGATCTTGGCGGCCGGCTTGGCGGTGAATGCGGCAATTCTCTCCTCCAGTTCTCGATGGTAGCTGTAGGTTCCGTCTATAAACCGGACGGCTCCGGGGCCGACGCCGAACTCCCGCGTTGCCCGCTCCGCGGCCTCGATGAGCCTGGAGTGGTGGGCCAGGGAGAGATAGGAGTTGGAGTTCATCCGCAGAAAAGCGGTGTCGCTGCCCTGGAGCTGATACCTGGGGCCAAATTCTTTCTGCGCTGGAATGTAGCGCCTTATGACTCTTTCGGGGGCCTTGGCCCTGCCTTCGGCGGCCAGAGCTTCGAGTTCCCGGCAAAGTGCGGCGTCGAGTTCTTCAATTGGCATGCGTGTACCTCCTCTGCTGGAGTATCCGGGGGATGGGGGAAAGGTCGATGAATCTGTTGCTGGCGCAGGCGCTGTCCTCTCAGCTCTCCCAGTCGAGAATGACCTTGCCGGATCTTCCCGATTGCATGGCTTCAAAGCCTTTTTCATATTCACTGTAATGAAACCTGTGGGTGATAAGGTCCTGGATGTCGAGACCGGTCTGGATGAAAGATGTCATTTTATACCAGGTCTCGAACATTTCCCTGCCATAAATGCCTCTGATGGTCAGTCCGTTGAAGACCACTGTGTTCCAGTCGACGGCCGAAGGCTCATTCATGATTCCGAGAAGGGCGATTTTACCGCCATGGCACAAGTTTTCAATGATGCTGGCGAAGGCGTCGGCATTGCCGGACATCTCCATGCCCACGTCGAAACCCTCTTTCATACACAGTTTTTCCTGGGCGGCGGCAACGCTCTCCCGGCTGGCGTCGACTGTCAGCGTTGCCCCCATCTTCTCCGCCAGCCCCAGGCGAAAGGGATTGACATCGGTGACGACGATATATCTGGCCCCGGCGTGCTTGGCGACGGCGGTGGCCATGCAGCCGATGGGGCCGGCGCCGGTGATAAGGACGTCTTCGCCGAGGATATCGAAGGCAAGAGCGGTGTGCACGGCATTTCCCAAGGGGTCGAAACAGGTTAATATATCGAGGGGGATGTTGGGATCACAGTACCAGACATTGGTCACCGGCAGGCAGAGATATTCGGCGAAGGCGCCGGGCCGGTCGACGCCGATGCCCTTGGTGGTCCGACAGAGGTGTCTTCTGCCGGCCAGACAGTTGCGGCATTTGCCGCAGACCAGATGTCCTTCTCCGGAGACCAGATCACCCGGTGAGAAGTCATGGACATCCTCGCCTACCGCCACCACTTCGCCGACAAATTCATGGCCTATGTGCATGGGGACGGGGATTGTCTTTCGGGCCCAGTCGTCCCAGGCGTATATGTGCACATCCGTGCCGCAGATCGCCGTTCGCTTGATTTTGATGAGCACATCCGTTCGCCGCGGTGACGGAACGGCTACGTCTTGGAGCCAGAGCCCTTCTCTGGCCTCGGCCTTGACCAGGGCTTTCATGGTAGGCATGCACAACCTCGCCTGTCTGTGTCTGCAAAGCGATGCGTCATCGGTACATCCCGGCATCTGGAGGGAGAGAAAAGCACGCTTTGCAGCAGATATCGTTATTGCGTCTGTGCCGTCATTGTATCATGTATGCTGGTGTGGGTACAGTACAGGGGGAAAAAGGCAGGGCGGTGGAGCCGGGAGGTGCCTGCGGGCAGGCAGGGATCGGAAAATGAAACTCCCTGCCTGCGCCGCGGAGGCGGGCGGATCTATAGGCCAAAATCGATATCCGAAAGACTCCTAGAAGCGGATAAGGGCGCCGCCGTAAAATCCGGAAAAGTCCGAGTCGACGTAAATATCGGACTCATCGATGGCGATGTCGAGATATCTATATCCGGCGTAGACGCCGACCATCGGCAGCGGCGAGATTTCAAGCTGAACATCGGCGTCGAGGAAGTGGTTGTCGCCGTAACCGAGATACCCGAATCTGCCGCTGACACCGGCAAAATCGGCCAGCGCCACGCGTCCCCGCAGGCCGACGGTGGGAATGGGCACTGTCGCCGAGGCGGTTTCCGTTCGTCCCGACAAGCCATCGACGAGCGAGGCCTCGGCGTCGGTGATCTTGGCCGCTACTTCGAGGCCGAGCTGCAGCCGTGCAGGAGTATCGTCCATATTGAGGAAGTACCAGGTAAAACCTACATCAACGATATCAAGGTCGACGCTGCTGGAAATCGGAGAGCCGATACCGTAGAGTTCACCATCGAAGAGTATGGATCTGGTGAGCACCGAATTGCCTTGAAAGGAAAGGGGCATATAGCCTGCGGTAATTTTAAAATCTCCCAGGGAAACTCCCAGTTCCGCCACCATCTCCTCGCTGTCCCCGAGGTCGAGGTCGCCTTCCAGATCGACCTCCGTGCCGACTCCGTCAATCTCGGCCGCCAGTTCGCCGCTGGGGCTGAGCACCTGGTAGCCCACCTTGAGAGAAACCGTTTCATCACCATGGGCAACAGCTGCCCCGAAGACAAGAAATGCTGCCGCCATCGCCGCCTGTAGTCCCTTCGCCATTGATCACCTCCGTGGAAGATATCTGAATATATGGAAAAAACGCAAGAGTGTGGCAGATTACAATTCGTTGCGGTTTCTGTCAAGCAGACTGTCGGCATGTCGGTGGGGATTTTACAGCCGTGGAGAAGAATATCAGGAAGGAGGGGGAAGGAGTGCCGGCGATTGCCGGCACTCCGGTCATAGTGTATCAGTCGTTGTAGATACATTCGGAGGGGCAGGAGGCGATGGCTTCATCGACACAATCCTCTTCGCCGCTGGCGTCTTCTTTTACATAGGCCAGTTCAGTATCATCATCGAAATAAAAGGCCTCAGGACATATCTCTACACAGCTTTCGCAACCTATGCACTCATCTTCATCAATTCGTAAATTTGCCATTATAAACCTCCATTGTTGTAATTCGGGGTGAACCCCTGTTATCATGACGGTAAAGTCAATCTTAACCATTGCCCGAAAGATGGCAAACGGCGAGTTCAGGATAACTCCACAGACAGTGCAAGGCAAGTACAGATTAGAAGCTGAACTCCTTTTTCCTCAAGCGGTATTATGTCCATGGAGTAGCTATTTTTTTCAAAACTTTGCCGGAGGCCTGGAAGGACGCGCCTAGCCGATCGATGCGTCTTTGAGGAAAGAGGTCTGGCGTATGGGCAAATGATTTTTATTATGTACGAAAAATCCCGGAGGAGGTCCCCTCCGCCGTTATCGAAAAAATAGAGGAGCAGGATGGAAGCTGTATGATGAACAGAGCAGAAAGGGCTGAGCGCGGAAGAAAGAGCAACCAGGCCGTACATGTCGGTCTGGGGGTCAATGCCCTGCTGGCGTTGGTGAAGACCTGCGTCGGCATTCTCGGTCATAGTCCCGCTCTTCTCGCCGACGGTATTAATTCGACCTCCGATGTCGCCTACGGCGTGGTTATGAGTATCTGCATGCGCATCTCCAGCAAGCCCGCGGACCACGAGCACCCCTATGGCCATGATCAGATGGAGTCCATTGCTGCGGTGGTGGTGGGAGCCTTTGTCATATCGACGGCCATTGCCATCTTCTGGAACAGCATCCACTCCGTGTATGAACTCATCACCGGTCAGGGTGAATTCCGGGGGGCGGCCATGGCGGCGCTGTGGGTTGCGCTGCTGACCATCGTGGTGAAGCTGTTGATGACCCTGTGGACCGCAGATATCGGCAAAACGACGCAGAACAGCGCCGTGATAGCGCTTGCACAGGACCACAGAAATGATATTTTCGCTTCCATGGCGGCGGCCCTTGGCATATTTTTCGGGAGAATGGGCTATTTCTGGGTTGATCCTTTCGCCGGCGCCGTCGTCGCCGTAATCATACTCCTCACAGGCGTCGAAATCCTTCGCTCCGCCACCGCCGACCTCATGGATACCGTACCAGGCAAGACCCTGGCGAAAAAGGTGGAAGCGATACTTGAGCGGCTGGAAGGCGTCATGGAGGTGGAGGAGGTGCATGCCCATCGTTTCGGCCCCTATCTGGTGATGAATATCACCATCGGCGTCGATGGAGACATCACGGTCAGTGAAGGCGACGATATCGCCACGGAGGTGGAAGAGTGCCTTCTCGAAGAGATCGAATTTCTGCGAAGAGTCCACGTCCATTACCATCCTGTGCAGCTGCAAAAAAATAGCACCACCTCCATCATTGCCGTCTGAGGGTTCAAAACCGATGAGTGTGTTACTTTTTCCAGAGCCCATCCCGGCGACTTCGATGACTTTTTACGAGATTATCACTTTTGACAATGCCGGCAAGATGTTGACATTGTCGTGGTTGTACCAGTAAAATTGAGAAAAAATGGCGCTTTGCTGCTTTTGCCAGCAAACAACAGGCCGGGTGCGAGGGGATGGAAGGTCCCGCCCGCACGATATCTCCAGGTCAATTCCTCCAACGGAGCATGGATATGAAAAAACTTCTCATCTGGATACTGGCTGTGCTGGGCGGACTTATCGTCTTGCTCATTGTCGCCGTGATAGTGCTGCCGATGTTTATTGATGTAAAGTCCTATCTTCCGCAAATTGAACAGAAGGTCAGCGAGGCGACGGGCAGGCCTTTCTCTCTTGGCCGCGACGTGGATGTTTCGGTCTTTCCCTGGGCCGGGATCAGTTTCGACAATATGCAGATGGGCAACCCGCAAAAGTTTGGCGGCGGGGAGTTCGTCAAGGTAGAGTCCTTTGAGGCCAGGGTGAAGCTCCTGCCTCTGCTGTCGAAAAAAATCGAAATCAGGAAGTTTGTCCTCAATGGACCGGAGGTGCATCTTGTGAAGCTGGCCGACGGCAGCAGCAACTGGAGTTTTGGGGCGCAGGAGACGGAGCCGCCGCCGGCGGGCGCTGAAAAGGAACAGCAGAAGCACGAGCCAAAAGCCCCCGAGGAAGCCCCCGAGGGCCTCCAGCTTGCCTCTCTGGAAGTAGGGGAATTTGCCGTCAACGGCGGCCGGATAGTCTATGAGGACAGGGAAGCAGACCTCAACAGAAAGATTGAAAACATCACCTTCCACCTCAAAAACATCTCGCTTGACAAAGCCGTTGATCTTCTTTTCAGCGCCGACATCGACGGCACACCGTTGACGGTGGAGGGTTCCGTCGGACCCATAGGCCGGAAACCCGGTGAGGGCACTATCACAACCGATCTTGCCATAAACTTTGCCGATGAACTGAAAATGACCATCGACGGCACCTTCACCAATCCGGCCACGGAACAAAAGTTCAACGTCCACCTGCTCACCGAGCCCTTTTCCCCGCGCAGTCTGCTGCAGGCTCTGGACATGCCTTTTCCGGTGGACACCACCGACCCGGAGGCTTTGAGCAGTGTCGCCGCCGATTTCCGGATTGAGGGTGATCCATCGGCGGTGACGCTGAAAGACAGCAGCCTCGCCATCGACGATTCCACCTTGAAAGTCGCCGCCGAACTCAAGGATATGGACAAACCGGATGTCAGCTTCAAACTGACCCTCGACTCCATCGATGTCGACAGGTACCTGCCGCCGCCACGTGACAAAGAGGCGGCCGGGGACGTTGCTGCCGCTCCTGCCTCAACCGCTCCTGCCCCGACTGCTGCTACGACTGAGCAGCAACAGGCGGCAGGCCAAGGGACGGCTGGAGCAGAACCGGCGGCCATTGACTACCGGCCGCTGAGACGTCTGGTCATCGACGGTGAGATGAGCGTCGGCGAGCTTACCGCTCATGGTGCGGCAATGCGTAATGTCGAGTTGAAAGTTGTCGGCAGCGAAGGGGTTTTCACCCTCGACCCCCTCCGGCTCGATCTCTACGAAGGAGCCATCGACGTCACTGGCAGCTTCGATGTCCGACAGGACAGCCCGGCAGCCGCCGTCGGCCTCAAGGCCGAAAGCATTGAGGTCGGGCCTTTGCTCCGCGACAGCCTGGAGAAGGAGGTCCTGGAAGGGACCATGGGGGCCGCGGCCGACATCACCTTCAGCGGCGATACTGCTCCAGCCGTCAAAAAGAGTCTCAAGGGCACGGGCAACCTCAACTTTGTCGATGGCGCCATCGTCGGCATAGATATCGCCGATATGGCCCGCAGCCTGGCTGCCGGTCTCGGCCATGAGAGGCCGGAGAAAAAGCCCCGCACCGATTTTGCCGAATTGCAGGTCCCCTTCGTTTTCGAAAACGGCCTCTTCCAGACAGAAAATGCCTCGCTGCGCTCCCCGCTGCTGCGGATCACGGCCATGGGCAGCGCTGATCTGGTCAGCGAGCGCCTCAACATGCGCGTGAGGCCGAAGATTGTCGGCACCCTCAAAGGCCAGGGCGACACGGAAGAACGCGGCGGCTTGACGGTACCTATTCTCGTGGAGGGAACCTTCAGCAAGCCAAAATACAGTGCCGATCTCAGCGGTCTGGCGACAGAGGAGGCGCTGAGGGAGGTCGTGGAAAATCCGGAGGAGGCCAAGGAAAAAATCAAATCCCTGGAGGATACGGGCAAACAGCTGCTCAAGGGCTTCGGCATAGGCGACTAGTTTCAGTCCTCCATGTACGGGGAGGCGCCTGGTTCAGGCCTCGAGGATGCCGTCGCGCAGGGTATGAACGGTGTCCATTTTGGCGGCGAGTTCCAAGTTGTGGGTGACCATTATAACCGCCAGGGAGCGTTTGCGGCACATGGACTGCAAAAGATTGAAGACGATTCCGCCCGAGCGGCTGTCGAGGTTGCCGGTGGGCTCATCGGCAAGCAGCAGTTTCGGCTGCATGACAAGCGCCCGGGCCAGGGCCGTACGCTGCTGCTCTCCGCCGGAGAGGTTGCCTACCTTGTGGTCAAGGCGCTGGTTGAGTTCCACCTGATCGAGGAGCTCTTCGCTTTTGGCCCGGATTTCCATTTTGTCGAGACCGGCGATCAGGCCGGGCATCATCACGTTTTCCACCGTCGTGAACTCCGGCAGCAGATGATGAAACTGGAAGATAAAGCCGAGCCTGCGGTTGCGAAAGACCGCCAGCTGACGGCTGTTTTTCTCGAGCAGGTTCTCACCATTGAAGAACAACTCCCCGGAGCTGGGCCTGGCCAGGGTGCCGCATACCTGCAGCAGGGTGGTCTTGCCCGAGCCCGAGGCGCCGATAATCGCCGACATTTCGCCCACAGAAACCTGAAGATCGATCCCCTTGAGCACGGCAATTTCCTTATGCCCGTCGTTGTAGGTTTTATTGAGCCGACGCGCCGCGAGCAGAGTCATCAGGAAAGCACCTCCGCCGGCTGTACCTGGGAGGCCTTCCACGAGGGATAGAGGGTGGCGAGCAGGGTGATGATTACCGCGCTTGCGGCAACGATGACCACATCGCCCGGCAGGACCTTGATCGGCAGGGTGGTCATCGGATAGACGTTTGAGGGCAGTTCAATGAATTTATAGCGCGACAGCAGCTCGCAGAGACCCAGGCCTCCGGCAACACCGAGAGCCGTGCCGGTGACGGCGATAATCGCACCCTGCAGAAAGAAAATACGCATGATCGATGACGATGTCGCCCCCATGGACTTGAGTATGGCTATGTCCTTGCCCTTCTCCATCACCACCATGACCAGGGCGCTGATGATATTGAGGGCGGCCACGAGAATGATCAGGGTCAGACAGATGAACATGCCGATCTTTTCGAGCTTGAAGGCGGCGAAGAGGTTCTGGTTCATGGCCATCCAGTCCTTGGCGATGAAACCGCCGCCGAGTTCGGCGGTGATGGCATCTGCTATGCGATCGGCCCTGTTGAGCTTGCGTCTATCGACCACCACCTCGATGCCGTGGGCGATGTCGCCGCTTTCCAGAAACTGCTGCACCGCCGCAAGCGACATGTAGGCCAGGGAGGAATCATATTCGTACATGCCTGACTCGAAGATGCCCGAGACCCGGCATGTTTTGATCTTGGGAATGACGCCCATGGGGGTCAGCGGTCCCGAGGGGGAAATGAGGCGCACCTTGCCGCCGGGCCGCACCCGCAGTTCCTGGGCCAGGTTTTTGCCGAGGATGATATTGGGGATGGCGTCGTCGGTTTGCTGTTCCAGCTCCTCTATGGAACCTTCAATCATCTGCTGCGGCAGGCTTATGACACCTTCGGCGGTCTGGGCATCGATGCCCCTGAGGACAACGCCCGTCCCCCCCGAGGAACTGCTGAGCAGCGTCTGGGTGTAGAGATAGGGGGTCGCCCCCTCGACATCCTCCACCGTCAGCACCTGGTCCCGCACCAGCTCGTAGTTTCTGATCGAACCGCCGGCCTGCTGGACGACCACATGTGAATTAATACCCAGTATCTGGTCGCGAAGGCCGTCGGTAAAGCCAGAATAGACGGCAAGAACGACAATGAGAGCGATGACGCCGACGGTGATGCCGGCCACGGAGATGAAGGAAATAAGCGAGATGAACCCGTGTCTGTGCTTGGCCCGCAGATATCTGAGGCTGATAAACCACTCGAACATGTCAACTGCCCGCCGGAGGCTTTTTCGTCTCTTTGACCGTCGAGGCGCCTTCCGGTTTGAGATGGGGAAATAAAATCACGTCCCTGATGGAGGGCGAGTCGGTGAGCAGCATGACCAGACGGTCGATGCCTATGCCTTCTCCGGCAGCCGAAGGCATGCCGTATTCAAGCGCCCGGATATAGTCCTCATCGAGAACGGGGTGAATCTCCTCGTCATCGCCGCGCTCGCTTATCTGTTTTTCAAAACGCAGGCGCTGGTCCGTCGGATCGTTGAGTTCACTGAAGGCGTTGGCCAGCTCCCTGCCGGTGATGAACAGTTCGAATCTGTCGGTGACCTCCGGGTTTTCTTCATTTTTCCGGGCCAGAGGGGAGACCTCCGTGGGATAGGAGGTGATGAAGGTGGGATCGATCAGCTTGTCTTCGACCAGCAGCTCGAAAAGTTCGGTTTTGGCTTTGCCGACACCGGCGCTTTTCTCGAGTTTGACGCCCTTCTCGCGGGCCAGGGAGAAAACGGCCTGGTCGTCTGCCAGGGTCTCTGCCGGAATTTTTCCGATCTCGATGAGCGCTTGGTCCATGGTCAGCCTGTTCCAGGGCGGTGCCAGATTGACCGGCGTGCCCTGGTATTCGATTTCCATGGTGCCGTTGACCTCCTGGCAGAGCCAGCTTATCAGCTCTTCGGTCAAGTCCATGAGATCGGTGTAGGTGGCGTAGGCCTGGTAGAATTCGAGCATGGTGAATTCTGGATTGTGGCGGGTGGACAATCCCTCGTTGCGAAAATTCCTGTTGATTTCGAAAACCTTGTCGAATCCCCCGACCAGCAGCCGTTTCAAGTAGAGCTCCGGGGCAATGCGGAGGTAGAGATCCATGTTCAGGGCGTTGTGATGCGTCTTGAAGGGCCTGGCGGTGGCTCCGCCGGGAACCGGCTGCATCATCGGCGTTTCCACTTCGAGAAAGCCCCTGGCGTTGAGAAAATCCCGGGTGAGGCGGATTATCTCCACCCGCTTGCGGAAGGTAGCCCGTGCTTCAGGCGAGACGATGAGGTCGACATAGCGCTGTCTGTACCGCGTTTCCACGTCGGTGAGACCGTGCCATTTCTCGGGCAGCGGGCGCAGGGATTTGGAGATCATCACCAGCTTTTCGGCGGCGATGGAAAGCTCGCCGGTCTTGGTCTTGAAAAGTTTTCCCTTTATGCCGACAATATCACCTATGTCCCATTTCTTGAAGGTATTGAAGACTTCGTCGCCAAGGGTTTCCTTTTTGACGTAGACCTGTATCTGGCCGGAGCTGTCGGCGATATGGCAAAACGCTGCCTTGCCGAATTTGCGCATGGAGAGGATGCGACCGGCTATGGAGTAGGTAAATCTGGTATCATCTTCCGCCTCGACGGACAGTTTCTCGTCCTTGGACAGAATATCTTTTATGAGATTCTTCGGACTGAAGGAATTGCTGTAGAGCCTGACGCCCAGATCGGCCAGCGCTTCGGCCTTTTCTCTTCGTTGTTTCAGAAATTGTGTATCCTTGCTCATACTGTATCAGAAAATCCTGCTGTAAATGTTAGGGATGAAGCGCTTGTATTTGAAAGGCACTGCCGCCTGCCGGGCATCCGGTGCAGAAGAAGGTGCCAATGGCAGTGCCTGCCGCGAAAACATTTGACAATAATAGGGTGTGCAGTCCAATTTGCAAGCAATGATTTCAACGGCGGCCCTGTCCCGACAGGCAAAAGCTGCGCCCCTACGTGGCACAGTTCGTTTACCGGGTATCGGACTCGCTGTCAATTCTTTTCCAGAACCGCCACTGTTTCTATATGATGCGTCTGCGGGAACATATCGAAGGGCTGCAGCGAAACGGGATGCAGACCGTGATCTCGAAGATTGAGGATATCGCGCGCCAGCGTCGCCGGATCACAGGAAATGTAGATTATTCTGCCTCGGCTCAGACCGGCGACGGTCGCCGCCAGACCGGCTATCCCCTGCCGGGGCGGGTCGAGAAGGACGGTGTCGAAGTGTCTTTTTTCCCGGAGCAGCCGGCGGCAGACCTCCTCGCCCGCACCTTTGATGAACACAGTATTGTCAAGACCCGCGGCAAGGCTGTTGCGCCGGGCGCAGCGAATGGCGGCGTTCTGGGTCTCGACGCCGACAACGGAGCGGAACCGGCCGGCCAGCGGCACCGTGAAATTGCCCATGCCGCAGTAGAGTTCGAGGAGGGAGTGGTTCTGGTCGTCGGTACACAGCCCCCGGACATAGTCGACCATGTTGCGGTTCTGGCCGATATTGACCTGCGAGAAGCCGCCAATCTCCCAGGAGAGCGTAGAGGTAGTGGTGCCAGCATAATCGTCAAGGTACAGGGAGAAGAGCTTGCCGGCGGCGGAATCGCTGCCGTCAGCAGTGAAGGGGCCGGCAAGGGCGAAGGCATCCCCCTTGAAAAAAATTCTTTCAAGACCCGGGGTTGCAGCGGCAAGGTAGCAGGCGGCTTGTCTGTCCTTCGGTCTGGGAGGGCGCTGGAGGTGCA
This sequence comes from Desulfopila sp., assembly GCA_041642275.1. Classification (GTDB taxonomy): domain Bacteria; phylum Desulfobacterota; class Desulfobulbia; order Desulfobulbales; family Desulfocapsaceae; genus Desulfopila_A. The sequence continues at coordinate 16,209 of JBEPWT010000039.1, forward strand.
GCAGCAGGGCGACGCCGCCGCCGGCTGGATCGAGGTGCAGTTCCGCAGCCCGGCTGTGCCGGCACAGGCTGAGAAAGGAGCCGTTTTGCAGCAGTTCCTCCAGCACGATGTTTATGGTCGGATGGGCGATCAGGCAGGCTTTTATACCGACAATATCGGTCGATCGGCTCCGGTAGAATCCGATTTTCCCCCCTTCGACCTGGAGGCGGATCCGCTGTCGGTAGCCGAAGCGCTCGGGTGAGGCCAGGGAGGCGGACGGGTGGAGCCGCGGTTCGTGGAACAGATCATCGAGTATCTCGTTTTTGACCTGCAGCTGCTGGCCATAGTCGCAGTGCTGGAGGGTGCAGCCGCCGCAGTTGCCGTAGTAGGGGCAGGGCGCCGGTATGCGTCCGGGGTGGGCCTCGATAATGTTTTCGACAGTGCCAAAGAGTGTGTTTTTCCTTTCTTCGTCGATTGTATAGACGACGGTTTCATGAGGCAGGCTGTTGCGGAGAAGAATAATGCGGCCGTCTTCACGGCGGGCGAGGCCGTAACCGCCGTTTATTATTTTTTCTACCGTTACGCTCTTGTTAATCATGGTATAATGCGCAAATTTGATGAGGAAATAAGATGACCCTGATGGCTGGACCATTGCCGGCATCGGCGGAAACGACCCTGATGCCCAAATATCTACAGCCGTTGTCCACGTTTGAGGTTTGTGTGAAAGTCGATATACCCTCTGTGTTTTCAAGAGCGCCGCAGCGCTTCGCCCCGACGGCGGCCAACTCCAAAGCGATTACCGGGCTGTGCCTGTTCTTTGCCATGGTTATGCTGTTTGCCCCGGCCTCCCTGCGGGCGGATGAGATCGCCTCCGTTACTATACAGGGGATTGAGGACAGACTCTACGACAATGTTGCTCTTTTCCTCTCCATCAAGAAGCACGTAGCCAGGGAAAATGTGAGCTATCGTCGAATCCAGGAACTGCATGAAGGAGCGGTAAGCGAGATACGAAAGGCACTGGAGCCCTACGGGTATTATGCAGCCGAAATTGACGCAGAGCTGAGCCGGGACCAAGAGGGCTGGCACGCAGTGTATGAGATAAACCCGGGACCGCCGGTGCGGATTGCCGAAGTCACCATTGATTTGGGCGTCGAGCCCATGGCTGATATTCAGGCGGACGGGCTGAAGGAGGCGTTTCCTCTGAAAAAAGGTGATGTCCTCGTTCATCCCCTCTACCGGAGCGGCAAGAAGAGGATACTGCAGCAGCTGTTCGATCGGGGCTATATCCGCGCCCAATACAGCGAAAGCGAGATACGGGTCAATGTCGACAAGAATGAGGCGCACATCTCTTTGCTGATTGATGCAGGCGGAAGGTTTTATTTCGGCAGAACGATCTTCGATCAGGATCTGCTCGATCCTGAATTTCTGGAAGGCTTTCTCAATTTTGAGCAAGGGGAGCCCTACTCCACCCAAAAGCTCCTTGAACTGCAGCAGATTCTCTACCGGACAAATTATTTCGGCCAGGTGGTTGTCCGGGGACAGACGGAGGCCGTCGAAGGCGATCAGGTGCCGGTGGTTGTCAGGCTTTCAGATCCGGATTTTTTCAACCGTTACACCTTCGGCATCGGCTATGCCACCGATGTCGGCGTGCGCGGCAGGGCCGGCTGGGACAACCGGCTGATCAACCGCCAGGGCCATACCATCTCCAGCGAACTCAAACTTGCCCAGCAACAGAGCAATCTCAATTTCATCTACGCCATTCCGGTGAACGATCCACGCTATAACAAGATGCTGCTGGGCAGCGGCTATACGGAAGAAAGCTGGGAAGATACCGATATCAAACTTTTCAAGGGCGGAGCCAGCTACGATCATTCCAGCGGACGCTACAAATACGGTGTCGGTCTCGAATTCCGTAATGAGGAATACGAGGTCGGCGCCGAGGACGGCCAGAGTTTTCTGGCCGTTCCCACTCTCCGCTGGTCCGCCATCGTCGGTGATGAGATTATCTACGCCGAAAACGGCATGTTTTTTTCAATCAACCTCAAAGGGGCCTCGGAAACACTGCTTGGCGACGCCACCTTTCTTCAGGGACTGGTTTCGGGAAAGCTCATTACCTCGCCGGTGGAGGGACTGCGGTTGATCGGCCGCTTTTCCCTGGGGGCCACGGCGGTGGATTCGGTAAGAGACCTGCCGCCTTCCCTGCGGTTTTACGCAGGCGGTGATCAGAGTGTCAGGGGCTATGATTACAAGGAGCTGGGGACAACCGACGCCTCCGGCATCACGGTGGGCGGCAAATATCTGGTGGTCGGATCCCTGGAAATCGAGAAAAGGCTATTCGACAATTGGGGCGTGGCGGCCTTTTTCGATACCGGCAAAGGCATAAACTCGCTCAGTGAAGACCTCAGCAAAGGGGTTGGCGTCGGCGTGAGATACAAATTGCCTTTCGGCCAGATCAGGGTTGACGTCGCCTCGGCCCTATCCAAAGAAGATAATCCGCTGCGCCTGCATTTGACACTGGGGGCGGATTTTTGATGAAGAAAATTGTATTGACCCTCTCTGGGGCCTTCCTCGTCTGCATCCTGCTCGCCTCCCTGGTGTTTTTCACCGCCGCCGGCTTTGCAAGCCTGGTTGCCGTCGCTCAAAAGCTCAGCGGCGGGACGCTGCAGGTCGAATCGGCTGCGGGCACACTGGCACACTCCTTTTCTCTGGAGAGGCTTCGCTATACTTCCCCAAAAACAGTCGTCGAGCTGGAGTCCATCTCCCTGACCTGGAAGCCGGCAAAACTTTTTCGGGGGGTTCTGCATTTACGCTCGCTCGCCGTCGACGGCCTCTATGTGCGTCACGAAGCCGAAGACGAGCCGCAGGCGGCGACGGGGCCAGGGGGAGTGTCCTTGCCCGACGTCGATCTGCCCCTGGGGATAGAGGTGGAAGATGCTGAAATTACCAATATTGTCTTTGAGTCCGGGGAGTCGGCACGTCTGGAGATAGACTCGATTGCCATCGCCGTGCAGGCCGGCAGGAAAAGGCTGGAGCTGGACAAGCTGACGGTGACCAGCCGGCTGGTGGATATCGATGTTGGCGGCACCCTCGGCCTTGGCGGGGAGTGGCCCGTTGATATCGGCGGAAAGTGGCGCTATGGCGGTGGTGAATTGCCGTCTCTGCACGGCTCCTACGCCATCAGTAAATCGCTTGCCGCCGGCCTGCTCAGAGTCGACGTCGACGAGCCGGCTGCAGCCAGCCTCGAGAGTGAGTTCAGCCTCACCGGGGATCTGCGCTTCGACGCCCGTCTGCTGGCGGAAAAACTCGATCCTTCAGTGTTTCTAGACGATGTCCAGGGCAGTGTGGACGTCGATATCCGTGCCCAGGGGCAGCTGCAGGAAGAAGGGTTCGACGTCGCCTTTCGCCTGGAGGAGTTCAGCGGCGAGCTCCAGTCTCTGCCGCTGGAGGTCAGCGGCAGAGGCCGGTGCAGTGCGGCGGGCTGCAGTCTGGAGGCCTGGAAGGCCGTCAGCGGCTCCTCGCAGCTGAACCTGGAGGGGAAGGCGGACGGCAGGCTCGATCTGGCCTATGAACTCGATGTCGGCTCGATCGGCGATTTTCTCGAAGGGGGAGCGGGGAGTGCCCAGGCGCGGGGCAAGGTTGAAGGCGATATCTCCGCACCGCAAATCTCAGCGGATATCCGGGCGCGCTCCTGGATTTTTGGCGACTATGGCGTAGCCGTCATCGACGGTGAGCTTGCCGTCAATATGGAAAAAGAGATGGAAATTACGGCCGATTTGGTCGCAGGCGACATCGAGGCGGCGGGGCAGCAGCTGGATGGTGTGCAAATCCACGTTGCCGGAGGCCTTGACAAACATCGGCTGGAGGCGGAACTCGACGATGATCGATTGTCTTCGGCAATCATTGCCGTCGGCGGTTTCGACGGGGGCGACTGGCAGGGAAGGGTGGAAAGCTTCAGCCTCTCCAGCCTGGATCACGGCGAGGTGAGGCTGGCCTCCGCCGCCTCGCTGCGCGCGGGCGCCGACGGCTTTCGTCTCCACAGGTCCTGTCTCGAACAGGGGCAGGCCGCGCTCTGCTTCGAGGCGGAGCTTGAGGAGGGCGGCTGGCAGGCGGAACTGGAGATGGAGCGTTTCGACCCGTCAATCCTTCTGGAGGGGTGGAGCGGCAGTGTCAGCGCCGCGCTGAGCGGCTACGGCAGAACCGATCCGGCAACGGCGACCTTGCATCTTTCACGTCTGGGCGGCAGTCTCAAGGGAACAGACCTGGACGGCGGAGCTCATGTCAGCTACGCCGACGGCTCATGGCGCATAGAGCAGGCTGAACTGCGCTACGGGGATGGAATCATAAGCGCCGAAGGAGAAATCGGACGGCACTATGCTCTTGATTTTCGCTCAACACTGCCGGATATTTCCCTTCTGCGCAGTGATTTGCAGGGCATGCTGGAGGTGGAGGGCACCTTGAGCGGATCGCCTCGGCAGCCTCGGCTGCAGGCTACTGTCGAGGGCGGCGCTCTGAGTGGACCGGCTTTTCAGCTCGAGGAATTTGAAGGCAGTATTGGCGCTGACCTGCAGCCGGAGGGCATCCTCGAAGCCTCCGTCCTTGCGCGCAGCCTCAGGGTTTCGGACCAGCGTATCGGTGAGGTCGGCGTGGAGCTCAGCGGCACCGTCGCCGAGCATCAGTTTGAGCTCAACCTCAAGAGGCCGGGGCAAAGCGTCGAGATCGCCGGCGGCGGCGGCTATGATGATGCCTGGCGCGGATATCTGCAGAAACTGACGGTGACGGCCGCGGATGTAGCCGATTTTCGGCTCAGGGGCAGGCCGAACATCAGGGTGGATGGCACAGGCGGCAGTCTGGAGGATCTCTGTCTTGCCTCACAGCGGGCGGATTTCTGCGTATCGGGCCGGGCAGGCGGGGACGGCAGCTGGCAGGCGCAGACCACCATTGCTTCGTTTGATCTTGTCCTGCTCGACGATCTCGGCATCGCCGATCTGCCGTTGACCGGAGAGCTTTCGGCGCAGTTGTCGGCTCAGGGCCTGAGCGGACGGCTGGAGAATGTTGAAGGCCGGGTGGCGGCGCCGCAAATCGTTTTGAGGGGCGATACCGACTACACGCTCCTGGAGAGCAGCCTTGAGCTCTTTATGGCAGAGGAGTCGCTGGTAGGCAGACTGCAGTCGAATTTCGAAGAAAAGGGCAAGGTAGAGGCAAGGCTTGAGCTGGAAGGATTTGCCTCAATACTTGAGGGCAGTCCCGTCATTGCCCTGGCGGGGACGGTGGATGCCGATCTTTACGATCTC
>JBEPWT010000040.1:0-21293 GCA_041642275.1 Desulfopila sp.
TGGCCGACGTCGGTATGGAAGCCATACATCCGAAGGCGTCAAAACCGCTGGAAGTCGAAAATATCCCCATCAGGGTAAAAAACGCCTTCGATCCGGAACACCCCGGCACCCTGATAACCAAGGACTTCATCGCCCCTGAATCGAAGGTGGAAATCGTCACCGGCTCGAACTGCGTCGCCTGTCTGGAAATACACGACACGCGCATGGTGGGCGAGGTAGGCTTCGACCACCGTATAATGGGCATCTTCGACAAACACGGCGTTTCCTACATCTCCAAGATGACCAACGCCAACACCATAGACCTCATTGTCGAGGAAAAAGACTGTAGTCCCAGCCTTCTCGCCGAACTCAACCAGGTGCTGGAGAACATTGCCATCAAGCCGGTGGCCATCGTCTGCGCCATCGGCTCCAATATCGGTCAGCCCGGCATAATGGCCAAGGCCGCCCAGGCTCTTGCCGCCGACGGCATCAATATCATGGCGGTTTCCCAGACCACCAGGCAGACCAATATGCAGTTCATCGTCGAACGCGGTCAGTTCGCCCAGGCGCAGCGGGCGCTGCACGCCACACTCTGCAGGTGAAGCAGGGAGCCTGCGGTCATTTTTCCGGCAGACGGTTGAAGAAGTTTCTCTCGGTTTTTTCTTCAATGACGATATCGGGGGTAAAAAGTTCCATAACCTCGAGAACATTCTGCCTGTCAAAAGGTTTCTGGAGATAGACAACCTCAGAAAAATTTTCCGAGAAATACCGCTCTATCTGCCAGATGAAAGAGTCAGCGAAGAAAAGGGCCTTGAGTTCCGCTTCGGGACATTTTTTGTACAGCGGCTGTTCGTAGCCTCGGTCGCCGATATCGGAGAGCGACAGCGGCAGCGGGTGCCGCCTGCTGCAATATGTTCGCGAACGCAATCCCAACACCTCTTCGGTGGATTCGCCTCCAGACATCAATATCTCCGCCAAATCACCGCCGGGAAACACATAAGGCTGGTCGGCAAAGGCAAAATCCAGATCATAGCGCCGCTCCGGGAAACGTTGCTGCACCTCCTCCATTACTCTCCGGAAGGCTACATATGCACCGTACGGGGTCCAGTGGCTGTCGGTGGCATAATACATTTTCTCATTTTTTTTGGCTGCCAACAGCGGCTTGTGAATGTCTACATAGAACGACATTGGCGAGTGGTGCAGATAATCGTGCAGCTGCGACAGACGCGAAGGACCCTTTTCCTGGCGAAAGCGGGCGGGCAGATTCTCGGCGTAGACGCTCTGCTTGCTGGGCGGAGCGAAAGTCAGATATTCGATGCCTTTGCTTTGCAGCCAATTTTGCCGTCCTCTCTGCATTTCCGCCCATCGCTCCAGCTGCTGACGGGAAAGCCGGCGTTCACCGCGAAAGTCCTCGAGCAGCTGGTCACCGGTGTAGAAAAGCCAGCCATTCTCGCCTCTGACGACCAATGGCGAACCGGCGATCCGGAAACGTTTTTCCAGTTCCCGCTGGTACCTGTAGATAAGCAGTTCACGCAGACCGAAATGATCGTTGTAATACTGCTCGAGCCCCCGAAGAAAAGAGGAAATATCGCCGAATTTCACCGGCAGATCGGGAAATTTCGCCAGAGCTCTCTTTTCCGCATCCGATCTGTGCCTGTCCTCCGTCACAACAGAGGCGACTAACGGCAGGAAAAGAACGAAAAGGAACAAGGCGACCAACAGCCGGTCAAAAAATTTTCGCGGAGCAGACGCTCTCATAACTTAAAACCTGAAATAAATAAAAGGATTATACACCCCTGCGGCCAAACTTATGGCTGTGAGATAGAAAAGGGTTGCGAGCAGGAGCAGCTGGCCGGCGGCAACGGTCGAGTCAAAACCAAGCTGCATCTTTCTGCCGCATCGTGCCAGCATCTTCACATACCAGCCGCCGATCATATGATAGACGGGCATGGCAAGAACGATGCCGATACAGATTTCCAGCTGAGTTTTGCTGACCAACATCATCGACACCGTCAGTTTGCTCCCCTCCGTTGCCGACAGCCCGGCCATTACCTGCAGAAATTCCATGGCCTGTCCGATAGTGGCGCTGCGAAAAAATACCCAGCCGACAATGACGATGAGCAGAGTCCACAGGTGAGGCAGCGGCCACCACCAGCGATTCATCCAGATTCCGAACCTGGTTCTCTCGACGATGAGGAAGAAGCCGTGAAACAGGCCCCAGCAGACAAAGGTCCAGCTGGCACCATGCCAGAGGCCGCAGAGGAAAAAAACCAGCAGCAGGTTAAAGGAGGTGCGCAGTCTGCCCCGGCGATTGCCGCCCAGGGGAATGTAGAGATAGTCGCGCAGCCAGGTGGCCAGGGAAATATGCCATCGTCGCCAGAACTCGCGTATCGATCTCGAGATATACGGATAATTGAAATTTTCCAGAAAATGGAAGCCGAAGATCCTGCCCAGCCCTATGGCCATATCGGAGTATCCGGAAAAGTCGAAATAGATCTGCAAAGTGTAGCACAGCGCTCCCAGCCAGGCCAGCGACGGCGACAATTCAGCTGCCGGCAGGGCAAAAATGGTATCAGCCACTTCGCCAAGAGGATTTGCCAGCAGTACCTTTTTGCTCAGGCCGAAGATGAATCGACGGATACCGTAGGCGCAGGTAGCCAGATCGACGCGTCTTGCCGCCAGTTCGGCGGCGATGGTGTTGTAGCGCACGATGGGACCGGCTATGAGCTGGGGGAACATCGAAATATAGAGGCCGAGATCGACGAGGCTGCGCTGTGGCTGCGCCTCTCTTCTGTAGATATCGACTATGTAGGAGACCGCCTGAAAGGTGAAAAAGCTGATCCCTATGGGCAGGTGGACCGGCTTGAGGGTGATGGGCGATATTGCCGCCATCTCCAGAACGATATTGATATTGTCGACGATGAAGTTGGCATATTTGAAAAATCCCAGTATTGCCAGGTTGGCAAAAACCCCGACAAAAAGAACCGTCCGCGACGGTCGGCCGCCCGGCCGGTACATCGCCAGGCCGCAGGTATAGTTGAGGCCTATGGAAAAGAGCATGATCAGGAGATAGACGCCCTCTCCCCAGGCGTAAAAAAACAGACTGGCCGTCAGCAGGACAACATTCCGGCACCTTTTGCCGGCAATGCCGTAGATTCCAAGCGTCAACGGCAGGAAGAGAAAGAGAAAAACGACCGATGAAAAAACCATGGCCTGCTGTGCTTGACCTCAAAACAGTTGCTGGTTTCCGGGATAAAAAGCGGATCTCTGGCCCTGTGTCGCGGCGCCGATTTTTCAGGCGGCGAAACCGCCGTTGACCAGTATGGTCTGCCCGCTGATCCAGCGCGCACCGTCATCGACCAGCAGGGCCACCATATCGGCGATATCATCCACTGTACCTATTCGGCCGAGGGCGGCCATGGAGGCAAGCGCCTCAATCTCTTTCTCGGACTTTCCTCTGCGAAAAAGATCGGTGTCCACCGGCCCGGGAGCCAGGGTGTTTACCCGGATGCCGCGCTCGCCCAGTTCCTTGGCCAGAACCCGGCTGATCTGTTCCACCGCCGCCTTCGATGCGGCATAGGCACTATAGCGCGGCAGCATCACATGGGTGACGGTGGAGCCGATATTGATGATCGAGCCGTTGTCGGCCATGTGTCTTGCGGCCTGCTGGCAGCAGTAGAACACGCCCTTGACATTGACGGCGAAGATCCTGTCTATCTCCTCTTCGGTGAACTCCTCGACTTTCCTGTAGATGGCGATACCGGCATTGTTGACGACAATATCCAGCCGCCCGTACTCCGCCAGGGCCCTGTCGAAAAGATCGACGACCTCGCTTTTTTGAGCCATGTCGGCGGCCACCGCCACAGCCGTGCCTCCGGCACCGGCGATCTCGTCGGCAAGCAGCCGGCCGCCTTCTTTGTCTCGGTGATAGTTGAAAATCACCGACGCTCCCAGCTTTGAGAATTTTTTTACCACCGCCCGGCCGATTCCGCTCGACCCGCCCGTTACCACCGCCACCTTCGATGTCAGGGGTCCGCTCATTGTCTCTCTCCTTTTTCCGGGCAATGGACTGCGCACTTCCGGCAGCGCCAAAAGCGGCGCAACATCCTCCCGGTCCGGCAAACTCTTTACATTTGTCTGCAGATTCGATAATACCAGTTCTGCCGTGGAGATGCCAATGGCGACACAAAAAAAGCCCCGAAGATCATCCGCGGATCTTCGGGGCTTGCAGGTGTTGTGTTTCTCATACGCGGCAAAAGCGGCCGCTTCAGATCCTCAGGACGCCGGCGGCACGAGGAGCAAGAAATCCATCTCAGAATGTGTAGGTATATCCTAAAGTCGCAAAGAAGGCCGAAGCATTGGTGAATTCACCATCGACCAGGGCCGTTTTCACTTTTCTCGATTCCTTGTAATCATAGAGCAGACCGCAGGCCAGTTCGCTCTGTTCGGAGAGCTTGATGCGGGCGCCAATGGAGAAGATATAGGCATCGGAATCGGGCAGATCGAAACCGATGGTGGAGAAAACACCGCCCGGCACCGGATTCTCATCGTAGGCGAAACCGGCCATGAGGGTGACATCCGGGGACCAGCGATAGTCAACACCGACTCTGTAGGCGTTGACGTCATCCCAGTTCTTCTTTTTCGGTACATCGAAAGCGCTGAAAAGCACGGGATTGACAATGGGCGTCTCATAGTCAAAATCCAGGTACTCGTAGGCGGACCAGAAGGTTCTGTCCAAGGTCAGCTCGACCTTGAACTTGCCGAAATCATAGGAACCGGAAACTGCCAGTACCGCCGGTGCCGGAATGGTGACTTCACCATCGGTTATCACGCTGGAGCCCGGATACATGATGGCATTGGTACTGAGCAGGACATCGCCATCAAAATCCAGGTCGACCTCGGAGCGATAGGCCACTGAAATATTGCTATTTTCCGTCGGCCTGGCGGAAATGGCGGCATTCCAGCCATAATCGAGGGCATCGCCGTCCATCCAGCGGCTGGCGGTGACCGAAGGCTGCATCACGGTGCCGTTGCTCATGACCGTCGCCTCACTGTAAAGCATGCGGGCACCGGCGGCCACGGAGAAGTAATCGCAGACCTCGTAGGACAGGGTCGGATTGATATCGAAAACCTTGAGGTCGAACTTTTCGGCAAAGGTCCTGCCATAGCCATTTGGCCAGCGCTTGGCCAAACCATAGGGAGCCGTCACGGACATGCCGAAATGAAAACCATTGTATTCAGGAGATACGAGGAACAGGGTCGGCAAAAGAAAATTCTCGTCCTTCGACTCGTCGTTGAATATCGGCGAGCGGTTGTCTTCATACTCGATGGCAGTCAGGTGGATGTAACTGAGGTCGCCTTCGACCATCCAGGCGTCATTGTCAATCCATGACATGTTGGCTGGATTGTAGTATGCCGCATCGGGCCCCAAGGCGCCGGCATAATTGGCGCCCGCTTTGGCAGTGGAGTCGGCGGACTGTTCGGGTATGCGGTAGCCGGAGCCATACGCCGAGCCTGCCGCCAGTATCGAGGCCAGAGCAACAACAGATAGTGTCTTTTTCATTCTTCTCTCCCATAATCTAGATGAACAGATAACCTGTTTATGCACATAAACAGGCCTTGCAACACCCCTCTTCGGCATGCCCCTCGCAGCCATGGCGCCATGGCCACGGCATTCATGCCGGAATACTCTTCTGTAAAAAAAAGTTACATTACTTTTACGTTCAAGTCAACATCAAAGGCGGCGCATACCAGCCATCGATCGTCTTGATTCACCGTTGTAAAACGAGATGCCGGCATCCATGAGCGTGCTCACTGTGCACCGCCGCCGCTGAAACTGCCTCTCAGGCGGCCAGTTTCTTTATTTCCTCGAGCAGATCCCCTTCCATTACGGCGGCCCTGCCGTCGCTCTCGCCAATAACGAAGGTAACCACGGCATCGGCAGCGACTTCCTTGGTTTCTTTAAAAACAATTTCCTGTTTTAAAGCAACACTTTTATTACCTATTTTCTCCAGAGCAGTACCCACCAGCACCGTTTCGCCGACGGCCACCGCCCGGCGATAATTGACGTTTATATTGACCACCAGAAACACCAGCCCCCTGAGGGCCAGTTTACGCAGATCGATGAGGTTCTCCAGGCGAGCCCACCTGTCTTCTTCAAAAAACTCCAGGTATCTGGCATTATTGACATGGCCATAAAAATCGGCGTGATATCCGCGTATTTTAATTTCAGTAAGATACTCCATACACCACCTCGGTAAAAAAGGGTATTTTCAGAGTTTACGCCACCGTTGCCGCAGCATTGGCACCATAGAGCCAGAAAGACGTCAGGCAGATACCGGACGCCGTTCCTACTGCTTGCCAAAGGCTGCAAGAAAAGTTTTCAGTTTGTCGGGATCATTGGACTTGATGGTACCGGACATGAAATCCTTGAGTCCGGGCCGGTAGCCATCATTCCAGATTCTCTCAAAGAATTCCGGAGAAGTCTTACATACGCAGTCGGCATTTTCCACTGTTTTGCCATCTTCGACCAGACAGTGTTCACCACCGAGACGGACCGTTTTCTTGATATCTCCCAGGGAAAAATAAAAGGTCAGCGGCGCGGGTATTTTTTCCGGCATATACAAGCCGGGCAGCTGCGCAAATATCGATTCAACCATGACACTCCTCCTTCGATATATAGGGTAGGTATCGAACATGAACTGAACATCCGAAAAAGGCGCGCTCCCCGATCTCAAACCACGGAGGCCTCACCGTCGCCTGTTCCACAGCTTTCGCCTGTGCTGTCAGCCACGGCCGCCAGCCGAGGAGATCCTGGAAAAAGAGGAAACTCCCCGGCGGAGAAAAACTTCAGGCGGCATACAGAAATTACAGAGATTTGACCTTCTCGGTCAAAGCCGGGATGAACTGTTTGAGATCGGCCACCACCAGGACATCGGCAACCTCGCCGATGGGAGCGTCCTTATCGGTGTTGATGGCAACGACGAAGTCGGACTTTTTCATGCCGGCAAGATGCTGGATGGCCCCGGATATGCCGCAGGCCACGTAAAGCTTGGGCGAAACCGTCTGACCGGTGGTGCCGACCTGACGGTTATGCTCTACCCACTCGGCATCGACTACGGGGCGGCTGGCGCCGTACTCGCCCTTGAGCGCCTTGGCCAGCTCGGCTATCATCTCCACGTTTTCCGGTTTGCCGATACCGCGGCCGGCGCTGACGATGATATCCGACTTGCTGAGATCGACGCCTCCGGTCTCGGCCGCTTCATAGCCTTCAAAAATGACCTTGCCCTCGGCGTCGGTGCCAATTTTTTCAACCTCTGGCGTACCGGAAGGCTCCTCCGCCGGCGAAAAAGCCCCGGCCTGCAGGGTGTAGACGGCCTTGTCGGTGCTGATCTTTACGTTGCGCCGCAGTTTGGCGTTGCAGACGGGAACCACCGGCAGGGAGTCGACGATGTCGATCACTTCGGAAACCTGCGCCGCGCCCATGGCATGGGCGAGCCTGGGAGCAAGATCCCAGCCATAGGAAGAATGGGAAAAAACGACGACATCGGGCTGTTCCTTCTCCACCACCTGCACGAGCAGGTCCCGGTGCACCGAAGGATTGTATTCGCCGCACTCGGCGGCGTCGGCCAGATAAAGTTTGCCTGAATAAGCGGGAAGATCGGATTCAGTGCCCACCAGAAACATGACACTCTCTCCTCCGGTTTTCTCGGCGAAGGCCATCAATTCGTTGGTGCTGCCCAGCAGCTTTCCATCTCTATATTCTGCAACCAATAGTGTTTTCATCGTTTTCTCCTATGCCAGAACGCCGGTTTTATCTTTGAGAATTTTGATCAGCTGGTCGGCAAGATCAGCGACATCGCCCTCGAGCACCAGCCCGCCGCCCTTCTTCTCCGGGAAGTACATGGATGCGGTTTGCTGGCGGCCCTCCACCTTGAGCAGATCGGAAGCGGCAGTAGACAGCAGCTCCTTTTTCTTGGCCTTCATTATATTGGGAAGGGTCGGATACCTGGGGGTGTTGAGACCGAGCTGGCAGGTTACCACCGCCGGCAAAGAAGTCCGGACCTTGGCCCTGACTCCACCTTCAAGCTCACGTTTGACCTGCAGCTCCCCGGCTTCGAAGGTAAAATCAACGATGGTGGTGACACAGGAAAAGCCCAGCATCTCGGCGACCAGCACACCTACCTGGCCGCTGGCCCGATCCTGGGACTGCATGCCGGTGAAAATGAGATCAAAGCCCTTATCTTTGGCAAATTCGGCTATGATGGCGGCTATTTCCAGCGGATCTCTGGTGGCTGAGGCCTCATCGTCTATGTGGGCGCCGCGATCGCACCCCATGGCCAGCGCCTTTTTCATGGTCTCTTTTACCCGGGCCGGACCAATGCAGAGGACGGTGACATCGGCATCGCCCTCCTGCTCCTTCAACTGCACGGCCTGTTCGACGGCATATTCGTCGTATTCATTCATGCGCCAGGCAAGATCGCCACTGTCATACCAGTTTCCTTCGCCGTTCACCTTGAATTTGGACTCCATGTCCGGCACCTGCTTGATGCATACTAAAATTTTCATATTCTCCTCCTGTCTGCGGGTTGTCCAGGTGTATTCGTTTTTTCTTCTGTTCTCGCAAAGGCGATTGCTTCCGCCTCGAGCATTTCACCAAAAGCTCTGCTTCGGCCTCACCTGTCCCTGGCCGGGGGAGCGATTCTCTCAGCCCGTGGGCTCGGCCTTCATTCTCTCCCTCAAAACCTCGGCAATATCCTTGGGAACCAGATCTCCTTCCAATTCGGCGCCTTTGATTCCATCCTCGAACATGGTCAGACAGAAGGGGCAATTGGAGAGCAGCTCCCGGGCGCCGGTATCGGCGGCCATGCGCACTCTTTTGACATTGATGCGCTCGCCTAAATTCTCTTCGGCCAGGATCCGTCCGCCGCCGGCGCTGCAGCAGAAACCCTGGTCCCGATTCTTCTCCATCTCGCTGATGGTGCCGCCGGCGGCAGTGATGAGCCGCCGAGGAGCGTCGTAAATGTCGTTGTGCCGGCCAAGATAACAGGAATCGTGATAGGTACAGGAGAGCTCGGCGGACTCAAGGGCAATCCTGCCCTCACGCACCAGTTCGTCGAGGTAGACCGCATGGTGCACCACCTCGACATCGAGCCCCAGCTCTTTGTAGTCCTTGGCCAGGGTATTATAGCAGTGCGGGCAGGTGGTGACGATTTTTTTGACATCGTAGGATGTGATGGCCTCGATATTCTCCATGGCCAGGGACTGATAGAGATATTCGTTGCCCATCTTGCGCATGGGATCGCCGCAGCACTTCTCCTGCTTGCCGAGAATGCCGATTTTGACGCCGGCGGCCCGGCAGAGCTCGACGAAGCTTTTGGAGACCTTGATATTGCGCTTGTCAAAGGCTCCGTAGCAGCCGACAAAGAACAAGACATCGACCTCGCTGTCCTCGGCCATGGTCGAGATGCCCATCTCCTCGGCCCAGTCGCCGCGGGAGGCATAGCCGAATCCCAGCGGGTTGCCGTTGACCTCGGTATCCTCCATGGCCTTCATTACCTCGTCGCCGGGGAATTCCCCTTCCATAAGTACCAGAGAGCGGCGGATGTCAATGATTTTCTGCACATGCTCGATGGAGGCGGGACAGATATCCTGGCAGGCCCTGCAGGTGGTGCAGGCCCAGATGGCATCGCGGCCGAAAATCTCCACCATCGCCTTCTCTTCGGATTCGACGCCGAAGGCCGTCTCGCCGATCTGGTTGACTATTTTCATGGGCGAAAGCGGCTTGTCCGTGGCCCAGGCGGGACAGCGATCCTGACAGCGCTTGCAGATGGTGCAGGCATCGGCGTCGAAAATATCCTTCCAGGTGTAATCCTTGAGTCCGACAACGCCGAAACTCTCAGCCTCCTCGTCCTCGAGGTCAAGTGTTGTCAGCTTGCCCGTCGGCCCCCTGTCGGCAAAGAAGCGATTGACGCTGGTGGTGAAAATATGGCGGAACTTGGTGAAGGGAATGGAGACGATAAAGGCCATTACCAGCAGCAGGTGGAACCACCAGAGAAAACGGTGCAGGCCGCGCAGACCTTCCTCGCCCAGCGGGGCGATCATCTTTGCCACCGTCAGCCCTACCGGCGACCAGGGAGCCAGCGGCGTACCGAGCTCGGTGACCGCCATCCTGCTGCCCTCGATGAAAAAGCCGGTGATGAGGATCACCATCATGACGCCGTGCATCCAGGCGTCGTCCTTTTTTGTTTCCAGCCCCTCCGGCCGGAAGAAATAGCGCCGCACCATCAGGGCGCCGAGCATCAATATGGCCACCAGGCCGGCGATGTCGAGGGTGACGCTGAAAAGTTTGTAGAATGTGCCTTTGAGAAACTTAACGCCGAAGAAGAGGTCGGTGAAATCGGCCTGAATGACGATGAGCGTCGTGCCGATGAACAGCAGAAAAAAGCCCCAGAAAAAAAGACCGTGGAAAATGCCCGGAAAAGTTACCCGTATGACCTTGGTCTGCAGCAGGGCGGTCTTCACCGCCGCAAGCAGCCTCTGGCCCGGCTCGTCGGTCCGCTGCAGGGACTGCCCCTGCCTGTAGATCCTCACCCGCTGCACAAAACCATAGACGAGAACGGCAATCGCCGCGATTGCCAATACATACATGGGTCCCAGCGTCAGGACTCCATGCCCCACATTCCAGTAGATCTCCCGGGTAAACTCCATTTCCTGCTCCATTATTCCATTGCTTAAAGGTATTTCGTTATCGCGTCAGCACACTGCCTATGACCAGGCGCTGTATCTCACTGGTACCTTCGTAGATTTCAAGAGTGGGTGAAGAGCGAATGCCCATTTTTTTTCCTTCTTGCCAAAGGAAAAACCGGCCATGCCCTTTTCGACGATGAAGGCGCTGATGCCGTCGAAAAGTTCCTTCTCGTCGCGTTCCGCCGCCGAAGGTGCAACTTCCGTTTCGGCAAAGCTGCGCACCATTTCGCGGATAAGATTCTGTTCCTCGGTACGTTCAAATTGCATGGTATCACATTGTGGCAAAACAAGGGTAAAATCGGCTTTGCACGCTTCTCCACCCCTTATACAGCTTGTTTACGTAAAGGTCAAGAGCAAACAGCCGGATTATCTCCACCCTTTGTTACGCCTTAACAATAGTCATGTTAATCTTGCTGTTTTCGGTTGACATCGAACAAATACAAGTGCTATCTTGTTTTGAGTATTACGTAAAGGTTAACTTCAGGAGGACCGGAAGGACTTCCTGTTTCCATTGGCAACATTACTTATATCATAATCGTCATATTTCGGTACCGATAATGAACAACGACACAAGCGAAAAGACCGTGCAAATAGGCAAACTAGCCAAACAGCTTGGCATCACCACCAGAACCATCCGCTATTATGAGGAAATCGGTCTCATGGGGCAGTCGGAAAGGCTCGGCGGCGGTACCAGAACATATACCAAAGACGACATACTCAGACTCAAATTCATTCTCAAACTCAAGGAGTTGGGCATCTCGCTCAGGGAGATGCAGGAACTGGCGGAAAATTATGACATCAATCAGCAGGATTTTCACACTATAACCCCTAAACTGATAAAGATTCTCGATCTCCACATCTCCAAGGTCGATGAAAAAATCGCCAACCTCAGTTCCCTGCGCAGCGATATCGTCGACTACCGCGTCAGGATTATGGATATTCTCAACTCACGTTAGGAGTCTGCAAATCCCCGCTGGCAGTAATGACACGCCGGCTTCCCCCACCGGCGGCTTTCAGGATTTCTGCTTGAGTATATCATAGTAGGTCAATATCCGGTCCACATACCTGACAGCCTCTCTGCCCCGGGCATATCCATGTTCGGTATGTAAATAGTAGCTGCGCTTCATCAGGTAGGGAAGAACAATCTTCATGCTCGACCACCTATCGGCATCGAGCCCTTCCTGGACGGCAATTTTCTGCGCGTCGCGAACATGGCCGTAACCGATATTATAGCTGCCCATGGCAAAAAGCATCCTCTGGTCCCTGTTTTCTATGTCCTCGAAGCGGTCGAAGAGCTTGCTCAGATAGTGGATGCCGGCTTTGATGCTCTGTATGGGGTCAAGCCTGTCTTCAATACCCATCTCCTCGGCCGTCGCCCGGGTTACCTGCATCAGTCCCCTTACGCCGGTATAACTCTCAGCCTTGGGGTTGAAGTGGGATTCCTGATAGACCAGAGCGGCTACCAGGCGCCAGTCGAGACCGGCTTTGGCGGACTCCTCCTGGATGGCATCGATAAATTCAGGCAGACGGGTGACGATCCGCTCATGAAACTTTTTCAAGTCGAAATAGTCGAAGATCTCGACGTCGCCGTAATACTTCTCATAGAGCCTCGACAGCCCGCCGCTCTCCTCCAGTTTCTCGAAGAAATCATTCATTTTTCCAAGAAAAACACTGTCGCCTTTGCGCACGGCCCAGGCCAGCGACTGCTCTTCATGAAGAGGCAGACCTATTTCGATATCGGGGTAGTATCTGCGATTAAGCAGGGCAATATTTGAATCGGCCACGGTGAAGACGATCTTTCTGCGGGCAACCTGACGTATCAACTCTTCGGTGGCGATATTGTCGTGCAACTCGATCTTCAGATTTACTCCTGCTGCAAGAATGTCCTCAAGCCGGCTTTGGTAGGATGTTCCCCGGCGAACGTGAAAAACCCGGCCCTCCATCTCGGCTATGCTTTCAAGACCGAACACCAGCTTGTGACGGATGACTCTCTGCTGAACACTCATGTAGGGATCGGAAAAATCGACCACGGCTCTTCGCCCGTCGGTTGCGGTCATGCCGGCGGCAATAAAGTCGCCCCTGCGCTTCAGAAGAAAGGGGATAAGGTTGTTCCAGCCGGGAGTGCGAACCTCCAGCTCAACACCGAGGTAGTCGGCGAACTGTTTTGCCAGTTCGTACTCGAAGCCCATCGGCCGCTCCCGATAGATATAGTAGGTATTCGCACTATTATCGGTGAGAAGGCGTACCTTCCCCTCTTTTCGAATCCTCTCCAGCGTTGGCTGCACCGGCTTCGACCAGTCGTGAAAAGTGATGAAAACAACAACGATGACGAGGAGAACAGCCGCCGGGAATGTCAGCAGACGCGTGTCAAACTGGACTTTCATAGGAGTAATTGAGAAATCGACAGGGTCCAATAAAGGGTACGCTTTTCAATACCACCCAATGTACCCTATCCAATGTACCCTATCTGCATTCCTTTGGCCCGGATAATTCCTCCAGGGCCGCGGAAGCTGCCTGCCATCGTACAGCTGAGGCTTCTGGGAAAACAGTAGAGGAGAAGCTACCCTTGCACAATGGAAGGTGGTGTTTTCCAGCGCCTATGCATCCAGAACCACTGGCCGGGGTATTGGCGGATATACTTTTCCATCCGGGCGGTGCACCGTTGCATGATTTCATGGAGATGCTCCTCGGAAACGCCCCGGCCATAGTCGATCTCCACCTCTTCGAAGACGGCCGCAAGAGAGCCGTCTTTCTGACGGATGGAACTGACCAGGAGAACGGCGGCTCCTGTTTTCAAAGCAAACAGGGCCGGGCCCTTGGGTGTTGAGCATTTTCTGCCGAAAAACTCGACAAAGGTGCCGTTGCGGCCGGCATCCTGATCCATGAGCATGGCCATGGCGCCATTGTTGTGCAGGGTTTTCAGCATCGCCCGGATGGATATACCCTTGGCCAGGATAGCGATGCCGGCATTTTTTCTGTGCCGGTTGACCATGGCGTCGATATAGGGATTGGCGATGCCGGCGACCACATAGGTGAGCGGGAAGCCCTGGGCGCTTATGGCCGCCCCCATGTATTCCCAGTTGCCGAAATGACCGCCGACGAAAATCACCCCTTTGCCGCGGGAATATGCATTCTCCAGCAGCTCCTTGTCCCGAAGCGTAACAATGTCCAGCAGTTCGTCTGGTGACAGCGTCGGCAGACAAAGATGCTCAAAGCCGTTCATTGCCAGATTACGATAGGTCTGCCTGCAGATCGCCGCCACCTCCCCTCCGTCTTTTTCGGGAAAAGCCCTGGCGATCTGCTCCATCGTCAATTTTTTTCGGATGGGCACGCAGTAATAAATAAAGTCGCCGGCGCGCTCACCCAGAAAGAGCACCGCTCGCCGGGGCAGCAGACGCAGGATCCGGCCTAAACCGAGAAAAAAGATGTATTCAAGGAAGTATCTGAATTTTTTCATGTGTGGATGCTATCATGCTGCAGGAAATTTTTCTTTTTCCGGTGAATACATTCTTTTGCGCGCAGAAGCAAGCATCATTTTTTCATGTATAAACCGCTGGTCACTTCCCTGCTGCAGCTGACCGTCGCCGGGCCTACCTTTTGAGGCGACGGCAGATAAGCGATGACAGCAAATGCAGATGCGTTATATTTATACGATGAAAGCTTCACCTGCTCCAGCGGATACCACCACAGCGTTTGTCCGCAGACAAAACCGCAGGGAAAGAGGTTTCCCATACCTAATAAATACCACATATCAGGAGTTCATACCCCGTCATGATGTTCCAACCGTTGAGCGAATCACCTGCCACCAGCCTCCCCCGTACGGTGGAGGATGTTGTCGAAATACTGTTTGGCGATCTGCAGCTGCGGGACAAAGTCGTACTCGCCACCCTTACGGAGGATCAACTGGAGTCGACCGTCTATCTCGCCCTGGCCAAAACCATCAGAAAGGAATTTGGTCTCTACAGCGGCAATGACGCCCTTCTCTTTTCCTGTTCCGCCTTCCTTGGAAAGGGCTATGACAGATATGAAGATCCGGCGATGGTAATTGTCAAGGAGCTCTGGAAAAAAATCAGAGCATCGCATAACCTTCGGGTGATAAAATAAGCCGACTTTCAGACCAGCCTCACAACCGGTGACAGTTTCAGGTCAGCTCCAGTGGATAATGCAAGCGTACCTCTGATCGCTTTACTCTTTCTACTCTGTTTCCTCTGCCAGTGGCTGGCTTGGAGAATACGGCTTCCCGCCATCCTCCTGCTGCTCCTCACCGGCATTGCCGCCGGGCCGCTGCTCAAGCTGGTCCAGCCCGAAGAGCTGCTGGGCGAACTGTTTTTCCCCTTCGTTTCCCTGTCGGTGGCGATCATACTCTTCGAGGGCAGTCTTACCCTGAAAGTCAGGGAGATACGGGGGCTCCACGCCGTCGTCCGCAATATGGTCTCTTTCGGCATGGCGGCAACCTGGCTGATCACCACCCTGGCCACCAAACTTTTCCTGGAAATATCCTGGGAGGTGGCAACTCTTTTCGGCGCCATCATGGTGGTAACCGGTCCGACGGTTGTCGCCCCGATTCTGCGAACGGTGCGACCGGTATCGTCGGTGGCCAACATACTCAAATGGGAGAGCATCGTCATCGATCCCATCGGCGCCACCCTCGCCGTTCTGGTCTTTGAATTCATCATCTCCGGCGGCGGCCAGCAGGCCCTCGGCCACACGCTTCTGACCTTTGCCTACCTTGTCTTCATCGGTGCCCTGATCGGCTGTGCCGCCGGCTTTTTCCTGGGGATGTGCCTGCGTTACCATATTATCCCAGAGTTTCTTCATAACGTCGCCGCTCTTGGTCTCGTTTTCGGCTCTTTTGCTCTGGCCAATCACTTTCAGGCGGAATCGGGCCTGGTTGCGGTCACGGTTTTCGGCATCTGGCTCGCCAATATGAAAGACGTCGACCTGGAATATATTCTCGCCTTCAAGGAAACCCTCTCCATTCTGCTCATTTCCCTGCTTTTCATCATCCTGGCGGCACGCCTGGATGTTGCCGCCCTGGAAAGTCTTGGCTGGAAAGCGTTGCTTCTTTGTGTTGTTATCCAGTTTCTGGCCCGGCCTCTGAATATTGTCGTCTCCACCTGGAATTCAAACTTGAGCCAGGCCGAAAAACACTTTCTCGCCTGGATCGCCCCCCGGGGAATTGTGGCCGCCGCCATTTCATCGCTGTTCGCGCTCAAACTGCAGAATTACGGCCATGCCGACGCCGCCCTGCTCGTGCCCCTGACCTTCGTCGTTATCATCTTCACGGTGCTGCTGCAGAGTCTGACGGCCTACCCCATCGCCAGAATGTTGAAAATCACCCTCCCCGAACCGGACGGTTTTTTCATAGTCGGCGGCAACAGACTGGCCCGGGCCATAGCCGAGGCCCTTCTCGAACTGAAAAAACACGTCGTTGTCGTTGACAACTCACGCAGGCATATAGCTGCAGTGACACCAATCCCCTCAGCCGCCTACAGCAATAGATCGCTTTCCGAACGGAGCGGCGGCGACGTCGAACTGGCAGGTCTGGGTACGCTTTTGGCATTGTCTCACCGGGAAAGCGAAAACATCGCCGCCGCCTATCACTACCGCCAGGAGTTCGGGAAAAACAATATCTATGTACTGCCGGCAAGATCGGTGGAAAGAGATCGCCACAGCCTGCATTTCAGCGGCAAAACTCTGTTTGACCCACCGGCGAGCTACGCCCAGCTCGAGCATATGATCACAGAAGGAGCGGAAATTCTCCACACTCCGCTGACCATCAAATACACCCTCGAAGACTTCAGCCGCCGCCACGGCCGCCGGAGCCTGCCGCTCTTTGCCGTCGACCCCAAAGGACAGGTCCATTTCTTCAACAATCAGAGCCCACCTCACCCCGAGAAGAACTGGATCATCTACTACCTCGGCCACGCGGACCCCCCTTGGCCATAACTGGCTGCCGCAGCATAGATGGTATCCGGAAAACCGCCATCTCCCGAGAAAATCTGGAGTTTATAGGAGAAATCTGTATACTCGCGTTACATGATCAGGTGTCGCGGCTGCCTGCAGAATTCATCCCCTCTTGGCCCTGCACGGCTGTATTCGTTTTGCTGATATGATTCTACCTGGCTGCGGTCATTGATCACTGCGGGACTGCACGTACTGTCGAATGACTTCCTCGTCTTTTTCCGGCAGAAACATAAAGGTGACATGTGCGGCGATCCTGTCGTCCATCTCTCTTTCCTCCACCACCCAGGCCAGCGCTTTAATAGGCTGGAGCCTGTCGAGCAGAGAAAAGGTGAGAAGCACTTCCCGTCTGGTGCGTCTACTGGCGTCGGACGGACGATAATAATGCATGCCGTGTTCGCTGATGTTGACGGCGGCAACATTCTGTTCTTCAGAAAGAAACTCTTCCGTAATCACCAATTTTACCGGAACTCTCCTGGCTATTCTACGTTCTCCGACTGACATTCTGCCTCCTGGTTATCCATGAAATACCACCAAGCTCCCCTGCCAACGATCATGAAACAGCAACGCTATTTCCAAGGGTTCTTACCATATTCCCCAGCAAATTTGAAGACGAGAATACGTTAGGCGTGTTTTTTTCGGCATCGCCCCACCCTCTGCGCTCGCAGCGACCGTCGGTCTCAGTGCAGACAAAGATGGCAATCCATGGTATAAAAAAAGTCGGAGCTGAAAGGATGATGGACTTGAAAAAGCCCATCCCGGCGACTTCGATGACTTTTTACGAGAGTATCAAAGGTTGGCAGGGACCGAAAGGTACTCGAAGAACGGACAGTCCCCTGGCGCTGTCCCCCTGCTTTTTGGCATCACGTGTTTATTCAGTAGAGATATTCAGTACTTTCAGACACTGACATTTTGAACGGGAGACAGGTATGGAAGAAGAACGATCCTATGTTATCACGATGCTGGTGGAAAACAAGCCGAGCGTCACATCACGTATAACCGGTTTGTTTTCAGGAAGAGGCTACAACATGGAAAGTATTTGCGGGGCTCCCACCCACGACCCGAACATTTCCAGGATAACCATAAAAACAAAGGCGACGCCGCACCAGTTTGGCGAGATACAGGCCCAGCTGAACCGTCTTATCGACGTTATCAAGCTCCGCGACATGACTCAAGACGAGATGGCCGTCAAAAGAGAGATGGCCTTGGTCAGCGTTGCCATAACACCCCAGAACAGGACCGAACTGATCCAGCTTGTCGACATATTTCACGCCAAAATCGTCAATGCCGGGATAGATTCCTATATAGTTGAGGTAACAGGAACGGAGGACAAGGTCAGCTCGCTGATAGAGCTCCTCCGGCCTCTGGGCATCAAAAAGGTGACGCGATCCGGCGTCCTGGCCCTCTACAAGGATCTCGAGGAGAGCCACAAAAATGCGCCGGTCCCTTGAGAACTGCCGACGAGGGAGCCCGAGCCGCTGCACGTCCTGGAAAAGGCACCTCCCCCATGCCCCGCGCCCATGGTAAGCCGGGAAGCCGACCGGGCAAGCAGCTGGCCTGCCGGCAGGCTGAGGCTAGCCCGGAAATTTCACGAGCTCAGAGCTAGTTTCTCAGCACCCATTCACCGGCGTCGTTCCTGCATGCGGTGCTATAGGTTTTTTCCGTACGGCCGTCGATGACCGCCAGAATCTCGGCCTGTCGGCACGGTCTCTGCGGAGAACCCGGTTTGGTGTAGGCCGGCTGCGGAGTGACCTGGTAGGCGTTGCCGCTGTCGGGATTCTGCCAGCTGGTGGTCTGTCCCGACGGCGTGAACTCGTAGGCCTGATTGAGCTGTCTTTTGTCGAACTTGTCCATTTCATTGCCGACTATGTAGCCCAGCATGGTGCCTACCGCCGCCCCGATGAGGGTGGCCTCGGTATTTCTGCCGATGGCCTGTCCGAGCAGGGCGCCGCCGGCGGCTCCGCCGACGGCCCCCTGCTGGCCCTTGTTCATATCCACGTTGGCGCATGACGTCAGCAGCAGTGGCAGCAGGACAGCAACGAGTAGTATCGGTTTCATCATTTTCTCCCTTTGTTTCTCAATGTTAGTTCTTTGAACAGTTTACATAAACTCTGCATGAAGGCCTACTATACCTTATCTGTAATGTTTTTGCAGCCTCGATGAGCAGCGGCCGGGCCCAGCCGCTGCAGCCTTTCGCCGTTTTTTACCAGGGCAATTTCAGATGGAAACCGCCGTCCCGGCGGCCCCACCCATATTGCGGTCTATGTCGCTGCTCGACTTCGAGTACGACTTTGCGCACCTTGAAGTGGCCTCTGAGGTGCAGCTGCCAGGGCCCCCAACTCGGCGGAAAAGGATTGCCAATATATGTTCTGCCATAGGAGTGTTTGCTTCTGCTGTGAAAATCGGGGGGATAGCCGGCAACCTGGTGCATTCCGCTCACCTCCGGACCGACGCGCAGCTGGGCCACCCCCTTCCCTGCTCTGGTCTTGGCCACCAGAACCACTTTCCGCAAACGCAGATCGGTGACATCGGTCCCCGGGTATTGCCGCAACAGCTCCTTTTTCAGAAACAGCACCGCCGGCTCGCCTCTGTGGCCGCGCATGCGGCTGTCATTAAAATCAAGGACGAAACTCTGCGCCTGCCCCTGCCAGCGCTTCGACGGCTGCGTCTTCTGCCAGCCTCTGTCGGCCATGACGTCGAGCGGCAAAGCCAGCCACATGAAAAAGGCCAGCAGTATTGACATCAATCCGATGCTGATGGCGCCGCCTGTCTTGCCATAGTTGCCGCCGCCGTTCATTGTCTCTGTCACAGGTCTCATAGCTCACCTCTCTTGCATTCGTGTTTGGACGTTTGGGAACGTGCAGCTCCCGTTTGTCTGTACTCTATGCAACCAGGAGAAACCTGTCAGTAGACAGCGATAGACATCTGTGTAAATTCAGGGACATGTCGAGACGACATCGACTCGACACGGACGATTCTGCATCGGGGAAGGAGCAGGATTTCCGGCAAATATTCCGGCCGCTGTCTTTTGCCTGCAGCCAGCAGGCGCGGATATTCTCCCCAACAGGGCAGGCAACGGCAAAAGCTCCTGATACCGCCTCGGGAAGAACAACCTGTTGGTGATTATTTACCCACTATCGACGGTCGCCGCCGGCAGTGCGGCAGGACACCGGCCGAAACCGTCAATATGGCGGGAACTGCGCCAGAACGGCTTCCACCAGCTGGCGGGCCATCTCCGAGTTCTGCTGCGGAGTCGGATGCCGGGAGATGACCTCCGAGCCCCGGCCGCGCCAGAGCATATCCCGGGTCAGGGCATCGTAGATATCTATGATGAGAATGCCGATATCGTACTGACGGATGTCGGAGCCGGTCTGAAGGCCGAAGCCGCCATAACGATGATGGGAACCGATGCCGAAACCGAAGCCGGTGGTAAGCGGTTCGGACTCCAGCCTGGTGGAAATGGAATACCTATAGTCGATGAGGAAATCGGCGGAAACTCGCCGGGAGAATCCCTTTTCCTCCAGGACCCTGTCGATATTCTGTCGAAAACGTTTATGCAGCAGAGGATTATCGGCCCTGACGTCGTCATGCCTGTCCACCGACCGGCTTTTCCAGGCATAGGTCTGCAGCCGGGGAAATGACATTTCGGTATCATAGTCCTGGCTCACCTCGATGCCGGTACAGGCTGTCAGCATCATCAGAGCGGCCACGCAAAACAGACGTATCATAGTACCTCCCTATCTTCTTTGCCTCCACTGTCCACAGCCGCAGGCTCAACCGGCAATGCTGATAGGCTTGCATCCGCAGGGAAAACGCGCCGGTTTGTGATGGATCAAACAGCACGGTTGCCTGCCGGCGATCCTGTGGGCAGGGACGGCTGTCCGCTGAGAATTGCCGGCATCCCCGGCTCTACACAGATAATGCGCATCAAGGCGGCAAACCTCAAGTTTGTACCTGCAGAAAACCTGAAGGAATCCTCCGTCCTTTTTTCTGTCGGGCAGAGCAGGCGTCAATTGTGGCCAAAGGAGGAATCAATGACGACTTCGCGAAAGGGAAAAACCTCTGCCTCGAGATCGCCGCAGTAGAGGGAGAGCACCCTGGTGATGACCGGAAAGGCCAGCTGTTTCCAGGGAATTTCCGCGGGAGGGAAAAGCCCGGTCTCGAGGCTTTCGACGCCGGGGCCGAAATCGGCGTTGACCAGGCGGGCCAGATAGATGACATACACCTGGTTGAAAGCCGGCAGGTTCAACAGCGTATATGGCCGCAGATCCTCGAGAATACCACCGGCCTCCTCGCAGGTTTCGCGCCTGGCGCAGGCCTCGATGGTTTCGCCGTTTTCGAGATAGCCCGCGGGCAGGGTCCATTTTCCCAGTCGGGGTGCAATGGCCCGACGGCAGAAGAGAATTTTACCCTCCATCAAAGCTATGACGCCGGCGACAACCTTGGGGTTTTCATAGAAGACGGTGGCACAGGAATCGCAGACAAAACGGGGCCTGTCGTCGTCTTCGGGAATACGCTGGCTGACCCTGGCACCGCACTGATTACAATAATTCATACATCTTTCCCTGCACAATCTTGAAAACAGCGTTGCCTCGCCACGT
>JBEPWT010000041.1:0-21030 GCA_041642275.1 Desulfopila sp.
CGGATTTCTCAACGGCGCCGCCGACCGCGATGGTATCCTGCGTCGCCTGCCTCTCTTGATGGAGTGGCGTCAACAGGTTTATCCCTCCTTTGCCCTTGCCGTGGTTATGGAATATCTCCAGCACGATAAACTGGTGCAGTACATGAGCATCTTCAACACGCCTGTTTTTTCGCTCTTGCAGCGGCGGTTCAAAGTCGACAGGGGAGGACACTATATCCTCAGGCCGCTGAAGCTCGAAGGAGACATCACCGTCTCAGCCCTTGACGTACTTGGCGGCAAGATGGAGGCTGCTGATTTTCAAGACAGAATCGTCCTTGTGGGCCTGGGGGCTTCCGGTATCGGCCAGACCTTTCCCACCGTTTTTTCCACCGGCGCCTCCCTGCTGGAAATCCACAAGTATTCCATAGAAACCCTTCTCTCGGAGACAATGACCGTCCGTCCCGCCTATTTTCGCAATGTTGAGATAGCAGCCAGCCTGGCGCTCATGGTGCTGATTGTGGCCGCCGTTGCCCTGCTGCCGCCGATGTGGTCGACTCTGCTGACCGGTGCCGCCGTCGCCGCCGTCGTCGCTCTTACGGTAAGTGTCTACGGTACCTACGGGTATCTTTTTTCTCCCCTGCTGCCGGCGGTGGTGCTGGCGGCCACCTGTGTTGTCGGTCTTCTGCTGCGATTCCACTATTACCAGCTGGAAGCCCGGAAAGAGGCTGCCGAGGCCCTCAGCCAGTTGCAGTCCAGCCGGCATTCGCTGCGGGCAATACTGCGTACCATACCGGATATTGTCTTCCGGCTCGACCGGGAGGCGCGGATCATCTATATAAATCAGGCTGTGATGGCTTACGGACAGGAACCCAAAGAGCTGCTCGGCAGGTCAATTTTTGAGCTGGTGCTTCCCGAGGACCGCGACCGGGTCCTCTACAGGATAAACGAGAGAAGGACCGAAAGCCGCTCGACCCGGGACCTGGAACTCTCGCTGCGCTTCCCTGCCAAGGGTTCTGATTATAAAGGGGAAAAGCGCTATTTCAGTTTATCGAGCCAGGGTATTTACAAAGACAACGAGGTCTCCGCCGAGTCTTTTCTGGGTACCCAGGGCATTCTCAAAGACATAACCGAGAAGAAACAGCTTGAGCGGGAACTGCTGCAGGCGCAGAAAATGGAAGTGGTCGGCAATCTTGCTGCAGGAATAGCACATGATCTCAACAATATTCTTAGTGGGTTGGTAAGTTATCCAGACCTGTTGATGCGGGAAGTTGGACGAGAAAGCCCACTCTATGACAAGATTGCCATCATACAGAAATCGGGGAAGAGGGCCGCGGCCATCGTCCATGACCTTCTGACCATGGCCAGGCGCAATGTTGATAAAAGCGAGATCTGCAATCTCAACGACATTGTCGAAGACTATCTCGAATCCGTTGAATTCCAGAACATGCAGGCGGATTATGCCAATGTCGCCGTCGAAGTGAGCCTGGCTGACGACCTGCTGAATATCAAGGGTTCAGCCGTTCATCTTTCCAAGGTCGTCATGAACATTTTACAAAACAGCTTCGAGTCCATGGAGGGCGAGGGCAAGATTGTTTTGCAGACGTACAATGTTTTTCTGGATACTCCTCTACAGGGCTATGAAACCGTAGGCGAGGGAGAGTACGTCTGCCTGGAAATCAGCGACGAGGGCATGGGGATATCGAAGGAGGATCAGGCCAGGGTCTTCGAACCCTTCTATACCAAGAAATCTCTGGGGCGCAGCGGCACCGGACTGGGCATGTCGGTGGTCTGGGCAACCGTCAAGGATCATGGCGGCTATATCGACATCGACAGCACGGAGGGGGTCGGTACGGCCTTCAGAATGTATCTGCCGTCGACCCGTGAAGGGCTCGATCTCCAGCATCTTGAGGCGGTCTCGCTCCCAGGCGGCGATGAGACGGTACTGGTGGTCGACGATATTGCCGAGCAGCGTGATATCGGCCGGTCCATGCTCAGCTCCGTTGGCTATAAGGTCGTTACCGTCTCCAGCGGAGAAAAGGCGGCCGCATATCTGCGCGACAATCACGTCGACCTGCTGGTTCTCGATATGATCATGCCGGGAGGCTGGGACGGCCTGCAGACCTTCCGCCAGTGCCGAAAGCTTGACCCGAACCTCAAGGCCATTATCACCAGCGGCTACTCCGAGTCGGAACGGGTCTACGAGATACAGAGGATGGGCGGCGGCGAATATGTACAGAAGCCTTTTTCCATGGATGACCTGGTAAGGGCGGTCAGGGGCGAGCTGGACCGCCATTGATTACATCGGGGCGAGAGACGAGAGACGGTCTGCCGCGGTGTTGTGCTTGATGATTTCCAGCAGTGTCAGAATTTCTTTTTTGGTGTGGCCGGTGGTTACCGTGTCGTGATAGGGAAAGACCAGCCGGTCGAAGGCGGCGCGGATGGACCGGCAGAGTTTCTTCTGATTCTCATCCCGGTTGTCGATCATCACATCCAGGGCGATGGTGGTCTGCTCGAGCTTGATGATCGAGGCGCGCAGCTCCTGGTCGACTGCTTCTTTCTCCAGGTAGATTTTCAGCACGAAAGCGATGAATTCGGCAAAGGATTCAAGATGCTCCTGATCCTCTTCGCTATAGCTGCCATCACCATTGGCCAGAGCGATCTGGCCGATGAGCTGCCCGTCGGCCAGCAGCGGCACAATCAGGGTATTGTCCAGGGGCAGATGTCCCGGAGGTGTCTTGAGGCCGCTGTTTTGCCTGATAGTGCGGCGCCTGGCAAGGGATTGGCCCCAGAGTCCGCCCCACTCTTGCCTGGCAAAGAGTATGCTTTTGTGCGGTATGCGGCATTTTTGCCAGATGTTGGTGGTCATCGACGGGCAGAGCAGATCGCCGTTTTCATCGATGTAGCCTATATATCCAAAGCTTGACTGGAAACGGAGCCGGAGGATTTCGAGCATGTCGTTGAATAGGGATTGCAACCCAAGCGGATCTTCCGTTGGCTCCGCTGTGCAGAGATGTGGCTCCGAGCTACCCGTGGAGTCTGCGGCTGCTGTTTGCAAATCTGCGGTCTTATGGATTACGTCGGAGAAATATGTATTATACTTTTCCCTAGTGAACATGCTTGATGTTCTACAACATCTCTCTTGCATCGGGGTGAAGATATATATGGCAAAAAACCACAACAGGGTCTCAGAAGCCGTAGATGACGCCCAGCTGTTGATCTCCATTTTACCGGCAAACCTGCAGAAAAGTCTGGCGGCAAAGGATGTCGACAGTCTCATCGAAGTGGTGATGGACCTTGGGCGCCTGCCCGAAGCACGTTTTGAAAAAGGTGTCGTCAGGCTCAGCGACCAGCCGGTCAGTGACGATGATATCGCCCATATAGTGGCGCTGATAGGCGAGTTTACCGACGAAAACCGTGCCGGCATCGAACGGACGCTGCACCGCATATCGGCAATCCGCAACCGTAAAGGCGAGATCGTCGGGCTGACTATCCGCCTGGGCCGGGCGGTCTACGGTACCATCGAAATTTTGCGGGATCTGATTGAGTCAGGCAAGAATATTCTGTTCGTCGGCCGTCCGGGAGTCGGCAAAACGACCAAATTGAGGGAAGTGGCCAGGGTGCTAGCCGATGATCTCGAGAGGCGGGTTATCGTCATCGACACCTCCAATGAAATAGCCGGCGACGGCGACATCCCGCACTCGGGGATAGGCGCGGCCCGGAGGATGCAGGTGCCCAGGCCGGGAAATCAGCACGCGGTGATGATCGAGGCCGTCGAAAACCATATGCCGGAGGTGATCATCGTCGATGAGATCGGCACGGAAGCGGAAGCGGCTGCCGCCAGGACCATCGCCGAGCGAGGGGTCCAGCTCATCGGCACCGCCCACGGCAACACACTGGAGAACCTCATTATGAACCCGCTGCTGGCCGATCTGGTCGGCGGAGTGCAGGTGGTCACCCTCGGAGACGAAGAGGCCCGCCGGCGCCGCAGCTCCAAGACGGTCAGTGAGCGAAAGGCGCCGCCGACTTTTGATATTCTCATCGAGATGCCCAGCAGGGACGAGGTCAATATCCACAAAGATACGGCCACAGCCGTTGATACCCTGCTGCGTGGTTTTCTTCCCGATTACGAAAGACGACGGCTGGGTGCCGACGGCCAGGTAGAGGTGAAACAGCAGTCGCCGCCGGCTGCGGACGGGGGAGACGACGGGTCCGCGCGGCGAAAGAGAGAGGCTGCAGCCGAGGTTCCGGCCTTGACGCCCGGGCCGCTGGCACTGTATCTGCACGGGGTTCAGAAGGATCTTGTGGAGCGGGTCAGCCGGGAGCTGCGGCTGCAGGTGCGATATGTCGCCAAAGCCGAAAGAGCCGACGTTGTCATCGCCCTTCGCTCCCGCGGCAGCGACCCCGACCTGAAGCTGATATCACGGCATAGCGGCGCCCAGGTGCACCTTATAAAACGCAATACCACGGCCGAAATCCGACGGCTTCTGCGAAAGCTCTTCAATATAGTGGCAGGAGTCGAAGACGAGGAACTGCGGCAGGCGCTGGTGGAGACCAAAAGCGCCATAGACCGGGTGGAGGAGCAGGGCGTTGAGGTGGCACTGTCCCCGCGTAAATCGGCCCTGCGCAAGATCCAACACCGCATGATCACCGATCGCGGCCTGTATTCCACCAGTGTCGGCTGCGAACCGAAACGACACCTGGTGGTCTATCCGGGCTAATGACACCTTCAGCTCTTCTTTCCCCCTGCTGTTTTGCGGCGGCGACGATCCGGATGCCGCTTATGGCTGAAAGTCGCGGTCGAGGGCGTCCCGGAGAAAGCCCAGCGAGCGCAACATCGCCTGACGGCAAAAGAGCATGCTTATATGGCCGTGCCGGAAACGCTGAAGGCGCGGATGGCTCCAGGCAGTGACCACATCATCGATGTGCCGGCTGGGGACGAACTGGTCATAGAGACCGGCGGCGAGAAGTATGCTGGCGGGCGCAAGCAGCGGACGATTCCAGGCGAGGTTGACGCGGCTGAAGGGAAGATCGCTGCCCTGGAGACTGCGCCGCAGCGGCTTGCAGAAGTCCAGCTCTTCAATGGCGCGGTCGATCCGGCAAAGAGGAGCCATGAGGACCGCCGCCGACAGCCGCTGGTCATGGCAGGCGAGCAGTCCTGCAATCCAGGCCCCCAGCGAAATGCCCCAGATGCCCAGAGGACCAGAGCCATTCTGCTCAAGCCAGCCCATCAGGGCCCGGGCGTCGGCGAGGGCCTGCCGGCCCGATTGGGCCACGGCGGCCAGGTCGGCGGAGAGAAAGTCCGAGCCGGTTCCGGAGCGTGCCCGACGTCCGCCGTGGCAGGGCAGCTCGAACATCAGGGTATTGATGCCTGAGCTGCGAAATTGGCGGGCGAGGAGAGGAAACAGCAGGCGGTAACACGACTCGCCGTTCCAGCCATGCAGCAGAATGGCGGTGGGCCTCTGTGAGAGCCCGCCGCCGATAGTGTAGAGTCGACCGTAAATACGTTGACATGACGGGGCGACGCCGGTACGGGGCGAGTCGCAGCTAAAGCGGGTGCCGCCTGTGAAGCGCATATTTTCGGCGGCCGGAGTGTGATCGCCGAAAAAATCTTCTGCTGAGAGAATGGAGCGCGCCCCCTGGAGCCGGCCATCCTTGTCGGTCTCATCCCGCAGATGCCTGCTGGCCATGCGGATGACTGTTCTGTCCAGAAGCCTGGCGGCGGCGGACAACATCTAGTCTTTTCCCCGGCCGGTGTCAGGATGTAACAGGAAATCAGCCATTTCCTGCCACCAGGATGCCGATGGCGCAAAGTTGAGGGTGTTATGTCCCCGACCCTCCTGTACCCAGATCCGCTTAGGCCCATCATAACTCTCGTAGAGTCTGTAGCTCAGCGACGGGGGAATGATTTCATCGTTGCCGGCAACGAGAAATGCCGCGGGGCCGTGGTAATGGCTCAGGGCGGAGCGGTTGTCATAACGCTCGCGCAGCAGCAGGTCTATCGGGAAGATGGGATAGTGTTTTTTGCCGACATCCACCAGGCTGGTAAAGGGGGTGATTAAAACAAGGCCATCGATCCTGTCGGCAAATTTTTCAGCGAGATGAGTGGCCACGCCGGTGCCGATGGATTCTCCGGCGAGGAACAGTTTTTCGTGATCGTCGAAAAGGCCCGATACCGCTGCCGCCGCCGTAGCCTGGAAATTTTTTTGCGAAGGCTGACCGGGCTTGGCGCCATAGCCGGGGTATTCAAAAAGATAGACGCTCCAGGTATTTTCTTCGTCCAAAGCCTCAAAGCCGTCGGCGATATAGGTGCGGTGCAGGGCGTAGCCGGCATTGCCGTGGAAAACCACCACCGCCCTGGAACCGTTTTTGCCGGCTGCCGTTTTCCAGCCTATGTATTTGCCGTCCTCGTCGCGCCACATTGTCAGACCCTCTGTTTCCGCCTCCCTGACGAGCCGCTCTTCCGTGGCCTGGCTCGGATAGTAGACGACCTGGCGCTGGCAGCCGACCAGAGCCAGGCATAAGAGGGCATATATCACCAAAAGAATGGACAGGGCTTTGAGAAAGATCATACAGCTGTCGTTTTCTCCCTTTTGATTCTTCTGCTCAACCTCAATTTTAAGCGCCCACGGCCTTTTCGATAGCCCGCAGGACTTCCTCGATAGTGTCTAGCTTGGAAACAACGGCGACCGGATCGATGTCACTAGCCTCCCCGGAGAGTTTGTCGGTATCGTAGCCGGTAAATATGATGATGGGAATGCCGTATCGCCGACGAATCTGCCTGGCCGCCTCCAGGCCATTGAGGTTGCCGGAGAGAGCAATGTCCATGAGAATTACATCGGGGCGTTCGCGACCGGCGACCTCCACCGCTTCTTCGCCGTTGATAATTAGCTCGCCGACCGTATAGCCGAAGGACTCCAGTTTTCTTGACAGCATGATGCCGACAAGGATCTCATCTTCGACGACCAGGACCTTGGGTTTTTTTGCGGTCATAAGCGTTTGTGCAGTATGGGGTCGAGAAAACGGATGTGGTATGTCGTACCCTTGTGGCGTTCTACCGTGATTTCCCCTTTGAGCTGCATCTTTACCAGACCGGCGATGATAATGCCAGTGCCGAAGGAGGAGGTCGCCAGGATATCGACATCTTTAGGTAGGCCTATGCCGTCATCGGCCAGGGTCAGGTGGAGATAATTGTTTTGACATCGTTTGAGGGCAATGGTGATCGTCCCTTGGCGTCCTTGCGGAAAGGCGTGTATGATGGCATTGGTGATGATTTCGTTGGCCACGAGACCGATGGGCACGGCATGGTCTATATCGATGGATATCGGTTCGGCCTGCAGGTCGAGGGCTATTCTGCCGTCGATCACCATGGAAGAGAGCAGCGATCTGGCGACATCGTTGAGGTAGGAACCCATGTCTATGCGAGTGAGGTTGCCGGCGGTGTAGAGCTTTTCATGGACCAGCGCCATCGAACGGATACGGTTTTCCATCTCTTTGAAAATGGTGCGCTGCTGCTCTTCATGAAGTTCCTGGCGCTGCAGTTCGAGCATGGAGATGATGATGAGCATGTTGTTCTTGGTGCGATGATGGATTTCCCGCAACAGCACCTCTTTTTCCTTGAGCGAATTCTCCAACTCCCGCTTCTGGCGGATGACCTGCTCGTTGCGTTGTGCCACCTGGTTTTCCAGGGAGTCGGAGTACAGCTGCTGCTGCTGTTTGGCGGTGCGCAGCTGTATCACCATGGAGTTGAACGATGCCGCGAGAATGCCCGGCTCATCGCCGGTGGTCACGGGACACTGGACGTCGAGATTCCCCGCCGCCACCTGTTCGGTTGCCAGGGAAAGCCTGCGCAGCGGGGTAATCAGGAACCTGAGCAGCAAAAAGATGACGACGAGGGCAATGGCGATGGTGGCAAGGGAAAAACCAACGCTGTGGATGGCCAGGTTGCGGATTGTCTGGTCGAGCTGGCCGCGGCCCGCGGTCACCGACTCCAGCATGTCGCTTTCCCGGGCGACAACGCCGAAGATCCATTGATGTTTCGGCATCCTGCTGGTGATCACGTAGTAGTTCTCGCCCTCCAGGGCTGTTTTTTGCTGGTGCTCGTTTTTTTCAAGCAGGGCCGTGGTGAGATTTCTGACCTCCCGGGATTTCGAGTGGCCGAGCAAAATGTCGAGTCGATCGCTGGAGTACTGATATTCTGAAGGGTTGTGCTCTATGCCGAAAAGCTTGAAAAATTTTTCGGGGAAGGCGATTATCCTGCCGTCACTATCCAGCAGGAAGGAAAACAGCAGCCATTTTTCATCTTCAGGACTGTCGGCCGTGAGTATGTCGTCGACGACGTCGGCCAGCGGCACATCGATGCCGGCTATAGCCCGAAATTGACCGCTATCATCATAGACCGGCGCACTGGCGGTGAGCATGAAGCCGTCAATGACATCGTCCTTATAGACGCTTGTCCAGCGGACGTCTTCTAAGCGGTCTGCGCCGGCGCTGAAGATTGTCATCGGTTCCCCTTGACGAAGGTCGAAAACCGACGGTGGCGGAATCTCGGCGGCGGCTTTTTTGTAGTGTTCTCTTACGGTACAGTACAGTCCGATACCGGAGGCGGTAATCGAGTGACTGGCGAGAACTTCGGGGTTTTCCTTGAGCACCCTTGTGAACAGCGGCGTCAGGTGACTCAAGGCCCGCAGTTCTTCGTCGACCACCGGTGAAATCTGCGGGTCTCCCCAGTATATGGTGGTCACCGGCGCCGAGAGATCGTTGATGAAATTGCCGGTTATCGGCGAAATGAAGAGATCGTTTCCATGGAGGGGCTTTTCGGCATAGAGTCCGATATTGCTGTAGATGGCGGTTGCCTGGCTTCCCAACATGGCGGCCGAGGCGGCAATCCGGTCGAAATGATTCTGATAGTGCGCAGCCTTTTCCCTGGCAATTATCCGAAGCGAAGACCGTGTCTGGGAGGTGATATGGTCGCTGTGGATCTCAAGAGCACGGTCGCCGTAACCGCTGAGGGTGTGCAGGGAGGAACAGGTAATGGGCGCCACCGCCAGGATGACGACGGCAGTGAGCAGAAGGAATAACTTAACACCGAGATTTTCTTTAATTATCCTAATCATCCAACCGGTGATGCCAAAAACGGACGCCGCCGGCGTAAAGCACCTGCGGCGACAAATAGCCGATACACAAAACCGGAGCCGCCCTCTCCGGAGAAGCCTCGTGGTTATGTACGGAGTACTCTTGCAGTTCCCGGCAAGCTTACCTTCTTATTCCCTCTTTTTCCAGATCATTTTATGGCCGGCGTCATTCCAAAGTCTCCTTTTCACTCAATCGCCAGGGTGATTACACATCACTTCGTTTGCGGGCAAAAAGTGGAGACGTTGCAAACAGCAACTAAATACAGCTGATCCTATAAGACTTTGCAGGTAATATAATGCACAAGAATCTGATCGCTGAACTCCTCATTGTCCGGTAAATACGGTTGCGGATCAGATATCTGCACATGCCCGACGAAACCCTCGTCGGAGAGTTTTTCCAGTTTTCTGCTAAAGCTACGTTCAATAAAAAGATCACTGCGTTGGGTGACAACCATAATCCCCTGCGGCCTGACCAGGCGGCAGAACTCCCTGAGGGTGCTGGTGCTCTCCGGCAGGTAGGTGAGGACCCCCACGCACACCAGCCCATCATAATGATCAGCGGGGATGGGGAAGGGCAATTTTTGCATATCAATTGACTGCAATGTCCGGTAGGCACCAGACGTGCGAGCTATTGCAAGTGAGTGGATCGAAATGTCTATTCCATCTATTGTTGTAAACCCGGCCGAATACAGTGCCCTGCCGCTCAGTCCTGTGCCACATCCCGCGTCAAGAATTTCTGAATCAGGCGACAACCTGGTCCGGAGAAGAGATGCCACTCGCTCGGGAGCCTGGTACCTCCAGTCGCCAAGATTCTCGTCGTACTCCGCGGCCCAGCTGTCGTAATAATCGGCGACGTCATCGCTTTTCCTTGAAATGTTGCTCAACGTGTTATGGTTACTGCGACTTTCTCGTTCCATGCTATTCCTTGTGGTGTTGCCAGATATTGAGATGACCAGAGCTAATATCGTAATCTGATTATCCCGAATGTTCAGCAACTCATTTTGAGACAGGGTGTTCTTTTTCCGGGATGCCACAAACCCGTCCCCGGGGGACTCCACTGCAGCCTGCCTGGCTGCAGATACCCGTGAAAAGGGCATCCTGCCTCTGAGGATTTGGGCAATCCACGTTCCAGGGGCGACCAGACTCAGGAAAGTGTCCGTAATTTTTTATCACTTCACCAACAGGTTGATAATCTCGTAAAAAGTCATCGAAGTCGCCAGGATGGGCTCTGCGATAAGCGCAGACTTCGAGAAAGCTTGATATACTAGGCATAGTATCTGAAACGGTGATTTGGCAGTACATGTGGTACGGCAAATCGCCGTTTCAGATCTACAACGATGTAGATCGAGCTTTTTACGAGTCCATCAACAGGTTGGATAATCCAAACTTGCTGTATACTTTCTTCATCTGTTCCAGCGGGTAATATTTTTCCACCGGATTGGTAAAGTGCGGCGCCTGAGAGAATGTAGATTCAGGGACGTTGAGCCTGTAAGCGAACTCGGCGGGATCAAAGCTCAGCACCGGAAAAGGTATCATGACGAAGTCTTGGGTGAGATGGCCATCCCTGGTATAGTTGACCAGCACCATCCTGATCATTCCGGTGTCAAGATTCATGAAGTACTTTTCGGCTCGTCCCAGAACGGTTTCCTGGCTGTAAATCGGGATGTTGGTCAGTCTGATGATTTCAGCGACAGGCATGTCTTGTTCAGCCCCTAGCCGGACTCTGGTCTTGTGCAGCTGGTTCTGCAGCTCGTAATGGCTGAATATCTGTTCTGCTTCTAAGGGACTGATCGCCTTGTGTACATCGGCTTTATATGGAAGGGGTTCGAGTTTACCGCCTTCGTCTGTTTTGATTTTTCCCATCACAAACTGCTGGTTCTGGCTGTCGAAACTGGCCTCGTGCCAGGGTATGGAAAAGATATACTTCTTTTCGATTATATTCAGGAAAAATTCAAAGGACAACATGCAAAAGGGAATCAGGCCAGTTGCGGGATCCATGTAGAGTTCGTTGATTTCTCCGGTTTTCTCGCGTTCAACAAACCTCACCGATCTGTTGAGCAGTTTGGTGGCCTCCACCAAAGCCTGTTGCTCCGCTGAAGCCTGGGCAGATATTCCGGCAAGGTTTTGAAATCCCACAAAGAATATGAGAAAAACAGCTGTTTTTGCATAATTTTTTAGAGTGCAGAACATAGGTATACTCCAGGTCAAAAATGGTTTTTAGCAAAGCGAGCTGCAGACTTGCGTATAGTATATATCCTCCGGGTGAATAGAGCAAAAGCTTACCTGATTTGCCAGGAAAGAAAAGGGACAAACCCGGTATCACGGGACTTGGACTCAAGGCCTGGAATCCGATAATGAGGCAAAAAATAGATGTTACACTTGACCGGCCTTTGCGGACACCTGTCAGGAGTCACCAGCAAGAGATGAATGAGGTGATAGGAGTTCGGTTTTATGTGGTTTATGGACGATCTGTTTGTGGGGGTGGGAGGCTTTGCTCGTCGCTGACAATGCCACTATTGTATCAATGGCAGGTAGCTTTGCTCGTATCGCATCCAGCAACGAAAAAGGGTTCGCCATATTACCTGGCGAACCCTTTTATATTTGTGGTGGAGCTATGCGGGATCGAACCGCAGACCTCTTGACTGCCAGTCAAGCGCTCTCCCAGCTGAGCTATAGCCCCACAAAACGGTCTGTGGAATTTCGACGTCAATCAATACCAGGGTTTCCCGAAGGTGTCAATGAGTTTTGATATATTCTTGCCTGGAAAATGCATAATTCTTGCGTATGTTACAGAGCTCTGGTATTCTTCTTCGGTTGTAGCGAAGGCTGCAGAACCAAAGAAATTTGCCGAGATAATGCGGGGCAGAAAGAGATCTGTTATCTCTGCAGAACACATACGAGCATTCACCGGGAAAGGTTTTTTCCGAAGAGGAAAGGTTCATGTATTCACCATTTAACTTTTTGTTTGGCTGGCTCTCCAACGACCTTGCCATTGATCTCGGCACGGCCAACACTGTACTCTACGTCAAGGGCAAAGGCATCGTTTTACGCGAACCCTCCGTTGTTGCCGTGCGTCAGGACGGCAGAGGCAGCAAGGTGCTGGCCGTTGGCCAGGAAGCCAAGCAGATGCTGGGTAAGACGCCGGGAAACATTACCGCCATCAGACCGATCAAGGATGGCGTCATTGCCGATTTCGAGGTTACCGAGGCCATGCTCCGCTATTTTATCAACAAGGTGCACAACCGCAGAACGCTTGTGCACCCCCGGATCATTATATCGGTACCGTCGGGCATCACCCAGGTGGAAAAACGGGCCGTGCGCGAATCGGCCGAATCGGCCGGCGCCCGCGAGGTATATCTCATCGAAGAGCCCATGGCAGCGGCAATCGGCGCCAATCTGCCCATAACCGAGCCCACGGCCAATATGGTGGTCGATATCGGCGGCGGCACCACCGAGGTGGCGGTCATCTCGCTGGCGGGCATCGTCTATGCCAAATCGGTGCGGGTGGCAGGAGACAAGATGGACGAGGCCATACTCCAGTATATAAAACGCAAGCATAACCTGGCCATCGGCGAAAGAACGGCTGAGCTGATCAAGACCTCCATCGGCAACGTCCTGCCCGAAGACCCCTATGAGAGCATGGACATCAAGGGCAGGGATCTGGTTTCCGGAGTGCCGAAAACGCTGACGATTACCGCAGATGAGATCCAGTCGGCGATAGCCGAGCAGGTCGATGTCATCATCGATGCGGTCAAGGTCGCCCTGGAGGTGACGCCGCCGGAACTGGCCGCCGATATCGTCGACCAGGGAATCGTTCTCACCGGTGGCGGCGCTCTTTTGAAAAATCTCGATAAGGCGCTGCGGGAAGAGACGGGCATGCCCATCATCGTCGCCGAAGACCCGCTCTCCTCGGTGGTCCTTGGCTCCGGTAAGGCCCTTGACAACCTTGATATACTGAAGGAAGTGACCATCAGTTGATTCCGGTCTGGCCCTTCCGGCGGCGCATGGCCCGGCCTGAGCCGCAAAGGCATGCAGCCGGGCACCGGCGGAGTGGCTGCGGCACGTCTTCTCCGGTCTTGCAGCAGCGGCGCTCCGGTAGCCCTTGCTGCCGGCCGGCGTGTACCGGGGAATATGCCCTCCATGAAGAAATAGTTCGTTTGTTCCGGTTGTGAGAAAAAACAGCACACCCAAAAAGGGGCTGGGAAGACTGGCGATGACGAAGGTTGTTCTCCTTCTCATCCTTGTCTGCAGCCTCATTCTCTTCGCCGCCTCTTTTGGCGGCAGATTCGGACCATTCCATCAGATAACCCTCGACACCCTTGGCCCTGTACAGTCCCTGTTTACCTCGGTTTCCCAAGGGGTTGAACAGGTCTGGGACGATTATGTCGCCCTCTGGTCCGTCCGCGATGAAAACAAGCGTCTGCGGGCAATGCTTGAAGAGTACAACGAAAAGCTCAACGAATACACGGAAGCATATTCCACCTATCTCGGTCTCCACCAAAAACTCAGGTTCAAGGAGAAGGATCCTTTCCCGTCCATCACCGCCCGGGTGGTCGGCAAGGGTCCATCCTACTGGTTTCAGACCATAGTCATCGACCGCGGGGAAAACGATGGCATTGTCGATGGCATGGTGGCCCGCAATGAAAAGGGCGTTGTCGGTCAGGTTATTCAGGTATCTCCAAACTACTCCAAAATCCTGCTGGCAAACGCCCCGAGCAGCGCCATCGACGCCATGGTGCAGAAGAGCAGAGTCAGGGGTATTCTCAAAGGTGCGGGCCAGCGCGGCTACATTCTCCACTATGTTCTCAAAAAGGCCGATGTCACCGTTGGCGACAGGATAGTCACTGCCGGCATCGGCGGCATTTTTCCCTCGGGGATACCTCTTGGCAGGGTTTCGGCCGTTCGCAAAAAACAGCGCGGCATGTTCCAGGAGATCGAAGTGGAGCCCGCCGTCGACTTTCAACGCCTGGAGGTGGTATTTGTCAACCTCACGGAAAAGCTCTCCTGGGAAGCGGAGATGCACCGGCCGATGGGGGCGGACTATTGATGCTGCTGGTATTTTTTCTCATTCTCGGGGTCTTTCTCATTGTTGCCCAGACCACCTTTTTCCAGCTCTTTCCCGACTGGCTCGGCAGACCCGATTTTCTCTATATACTTGTCGCCTTTGCCGCCTACAGGCTGGGCTGGGTTACCGGTCTGCTCTATGTTTTTCTGCTGGGATGGATGCTTGACGTTGTCTCGGGCATCCATCTGGGGATCTATCCGCTGCAGAATATCCTCGTTTTCACCGGTCTCAAGCTGCTTACCGAAAGCAGTCCTCTCAGGGAGGGCGCTTATGAGGTGCCGCTGGTGGGCTTGAGCTATTTTCTTGTGCAGATCGGCTTTTACTTTGTTCACTCGGTCATGATACCTGGAACCCTGCCGGTATGGTCTTGGGATAAAATCTTTCAGGATACCATGATATTGCTTCTGGCGACCATTCCCGCTTTCGTCCTGCTCAATTATTTTTTCGAGTTTTTCAGAAGCCGCAGGATTGTCCACAGGGTAATTCGTCGAGGTTCCTCCAATCAGTTTCGTTAGCAGTCATGAAAAAAAAGCGACTCCTTTTTCCCGAAATCGACGAAATACACGAGCATGACGACAGTGCTCTCGATGTCCTGCGACCGCGGCTGCTACTGGCATCGGCCATCATCATGTTCTTCGCCGCCCTCATTTTCAGCAGGCTCTGGTTTCTGCAGATCTCCAACAGTGAAGAGTATCTGGACAAAGCCTATAACAATCGGGTACGGGTGGGCAGTCTTGCCCCTCCGCGCGGCCACATCCTCGACCGCAACGGTATTCCTCTGGTAACCAACAGACCATCGTTCAACGTACTCTTGGTACGGGAAAACACCAGAAACGATGAAGAGCTCCTCAAAAGACTGGCGGATGTGCTCGATCTCGAGGTGTCGCAGCTGTGGGAGCGCATCCGCGATGCCTCCAATATTCCTTTGCATATTCCCATCCGTCTGGAGGAAGATATCGACTGGCAGACACTGGCCTATCTGGAAAACCACAACCACGATTTCTCCGGTATCCGCATCGAGGTGACGCCGCGGAGAGTCTACCATTTCGGAAATCTGGCCGCTCACGTCATCGGCTATCTCGGTGCCATCAGCAAGGAGGAACTGGCCAGCCATGGCGAGGGTGATTATGCCGGCGGCGATCAGATCGGCAAGATGGGGCTTGAGAAACTGCGGGAGAGCGATCTGCGTGGGGAAAAGGGTACCAGCTTCTCCGAGGTCAATGCCCGCGGCTTCGAGCAGCAGTTGCTCAAACGCGTCGACCCCCTGCCCGGCAGCGAGATTCAGCTGACACTCGATGTCAAACTGCAGCGCCTTGCCGAAGAGATGTTGAACGCCGAAGACAAGGCGGGAGCGGTGGTGGCCATGGAGGTCAATACCGGCAGGGTGCTGAGTTTTGTTTCGACCCCGCCGATACGGCTTGAAGAATTTATCGGCGGTATATCTCAGAAAAACTGGAATGCCTATCTCAATAATATCAAAAAGCCCCTTATCAACAAGACGGTCCAGGGACTCTATCCGCCCGGCTCAACCTATAAAATGATTACCGCCCTGGCCGGTCTCGACACCGGAGTGGTAAATCCGGACACCGTCTTCTACTGTCCCGGATACTATTCCTTCGGCAACAGGATATATCGGTGCTGGAAGCATGTCGGTCATGGTGCCGTCAATCTCCGTCGGGCCATCGCCGAATCCTGCGATGTCTACTTCTATCAGGTCGGCCACCAGGCCGGCGTCGACGCCCTGGCCAAATATGCAAAGATGTTCGGGCTGGGGCAAAAAACCGGGCTGGAGATCGAAAATGAGAAGGCGGGGCTTATACCGACCAAGAAGTGGAAAAGAGAGCGCTATAACAGCAAATGGTATGAAGGCGAGACCCTGTCCGTGGCAATCGGTCAGGGCTATAACCTGGTAACTCCATTGCAGATAACCATGATGACGGCGATGATCGCCAACGGCGGCAAGAAGTACCAGCCACAGTTGGTTGAGCGGGTGCTAAGCCCTGACGGCAGCGTCATCGAGCAGTTGGAACCCCGGCTGGTCGAGGAGGTAAAGGAGGTGCAGCCCTACCTGCCGCTCATCCGGCAGGGCATGTACGATGTGGTCCAGGGCAAAAAGGGCACGGCCAGGATTGCCAGGATCGAGGGACTGGAGATTGCCGGCAAGACCGGCACGGCCCAGGTGGTGAAGATCGCCCAGTACAAGGGCTTGAAGGATGATGAAATCCCCTATAAGTTTCGAGATCACGCCTGGTTCACCTGCTATGCTCCGGCCGACGAACCGGAAATAGCGGTAACGGTTCTGGTCGAGCATGGCCTGCACGGCAGTTCCGGCGCCTCCCCCATCGCCAAGGCGGTGCTGGAGACCTATTTTGCCGACCGGCTCGCCGCCCAAGCGGCGGAGGACGCAGAGCAGCAATGAGTATTTCAGCGGCGGCGGCAATGGTGAAATCTTTCCGTGTTCAGGCTCCGGCCTGCGCCGAGGGCAGAGGGAGAAGATATGTTTCGTATTGACAGACGCCATTTCATCCATTTCGACTGGGTGTTCCTTCTCCTCCTGCTGCTGGTCTGCGGCATGGGCCTGTTCAACCTCTACAGCGCCTCCTATCCGCCCAAGGCCTGGGGAACGCCGACCTACCTCAAGCAAAGTTATTTCTTTCTGATGGGTTTTGCCGCCATACTTT
Organism: Desulfopila sp.; assembly: GCA_041642275.1. Lineage (GTDB taxonomy): Bacteria > Desulfobacterota > Desulfobulbia > Desulfobulbales > Desulfocapsaceae > Desulfopila_A. The sequence goes on from JBEPWT010000041.1 coordinate 16,857, forward strand.
TCGTCCTCAGCTTCGACTACAGGGAACTGCATATATGGAATTATCCGTTCTATATCTGTATCGTTTTGCTGCTGGCGGCCGCCTTTTTTCTGGGTGAGGCCGCCGGCGGGGCGCAGCGCTGGATAGATCTCGGCTTCATTCGCCTGCAGCCCTCGGAGCCGGCCAAGCTGATGCTGGTGATTTCACTGGCCAGCTACTATTCACGCAAGGAGGTCCTCGACGGCTATTCGCTCAAGCAGCTGCTGCCGCCGATTGTCCTCACCGCCGTACCTTTTCTGCTGATCCTCATGCAGCCGGATCTGGGCACCGCCCTGATGCTTGGCATAATCTTCGTTTCCATGACGGTTTTTGTCAAGCTGCGCATTTCGACCTATCTTATCCTGGGCGGCTCGGCACTGTTTTCCGTGATCTTCGCCTGGAATAAGCTGCTCAAACCCTATCAGAAACAGCGGGTACAGACCTTTCTCAACCCGGAAAACGATCCCATGGGCCAAGGCTATCAGATCCTGCAATCGAAAATAGCCGTCGGCAGCGGCGGTAAATTCGGCAAAGGGTATCTGGAGGGGACCCAGGGGCATCTGCATTTTTTGCCCGAGCGCCATACCGATTTCGCCTTTTCCGTCTGGTGTGAGGAATGGGGCTTTTTCGGCAGCCTTTTCTTCCTCGGCATCTATTTTTTTGTTCTGCTCCTGGGATTGCGGGCCGCTCTTTATGCTAGAGACAGATTTGGCATGCTGCTGGCCTATGGTATCGTCATGTTGATTTTTTGGCAGGCGGTCATCAACCTTCTGATGATTCTCGGTTTTTTGCCCGTTGTCGGCATTCCTCTGCCGCTGGTGTCCTACGGCGGCTCGTCGCTTTTGACCACCTTGCTGGCCCTGGGCATTCTCATGAATGTACGTATGCGGAGGTTCCAGCCCGGCCGCGGCGAAAGGGAAGAGGGATGATTTCTCAGGAGATGCGCAGGCTAGCTGTTTGCCAGCACCAGGTCTCTGAGGGAGCTGATGAACAGGGGGTTGGTGTTGAGTGATGGACAGGGCAGGCAGGTCATCCCCTTGGCCCGGGCCATGTCGCGGTAGAGGAGGTGTATTTCATAGAGCGTTTCGACATGGTCGGAGACGAAGCTTATCGGTACCATGAGGATGTTTCGACAACCTTCGGCTGCGAGTGTGTCGAGCATTTCCGGGGTGGAGGGAGAGAGCCATTCGACGGGGCCGCTTCTGCTCTGGAAGCAAAGCCTGCCGGGGTGTCCGGTTATCTCCTCGATTCCGGCGATGCTGACCTGTAACTGCTGCAGATAGGGGTCGCCCTCTTCGATAAATGATGTTGGCAGGCTGTGAGCGCTGTAGACAACGGTGATCTCCTGCACCGGCGTCGCGCCAAAGCCCGCCAGACCCTGGTGGATGTTTTCGGCAAGGCTTTGTATATAGCGTGGATTATCCGGCCAGCCGTGGATTTCGGTTATGGTAAAATCGGTTTTCAATTTCGAGGCGCAGCGCCGGAGGTCTGCAAGTGACGAGCCCGAGGTGGCACGGGAAAAATGGGGATAGAGCGGCAGGGCGATAATTTTACTGATCCCCTGGCGGGCCAGGTCCTCCAGCGCATCCGCTGCCGCAGGCCGCCAATACCGCATGGCGGTGGTCACCACGTAGTCGCCGTCTTTTTCCAGCAGGCGCTGCAAAGATTTTGCCTGGTCGTCGGTGATGCGGATGAGCGGGGAACCGCCGCCTATTTTTTCGTAGGTTTTCCGGCTTTTGGGCGCGCGCTTTCTGGCGATGTACCAGGCCAGTGGTTTCTGCATGAAGGGGGGGCCGAGGCGGATGATATCCCGGTCGGAAAAAAGGTTGTAGAGAAAAGGGGCGACGTCTTCGGGCTTTTCGGGACCGCCCATGTTCAGGAGTACTACTCCGATTTTTTCCGGCATGACGATCATCCTCTGTCGGTACAGCTTTTCCAGGAAAGGCTCAATACTTTACACCAAATGATTCTCCGATGCAAAAGCTACTTGTCCGCCTGCAACAGGAAAGGCAGAAATGACGCAAAAAGAAAGGGCTGAGCTTGATTCTCGAGTGCCAGGAAATATAATTGTAGGAAGGGCGGAACTCATTCTTAAACAGGCATCGGGAGGTGTGCTGGCTGTACTGACTGCTCTTTACAATTTCCGAAGTTTCCGCCGGGGAATGTGTCGTGGAGGCACACAGGCAGCGATGTTGAAGCATGCATCGCTTAAGCATTAATTGGAGGGACTCTATGGAACTACAGGTCGAAACCCGAAATGTCGAGCTGCGCAAAGGTTGGCAGGAAAGAATCGAAGAGGAGAAGGAAAAGCTGATTCGAAACTTTGCTTCCTATCTTTTGCACCTTCGAGTAGCAATAGAAGCCACTGCTCATCATAAGGAAGGAGGGTTTGAGATCAAACTGGTTGCATCGGTACCGAACGATACACTCGTCGTCTCACGCAAAGGGGCCGCCGTCAGGCCTCTGCTGGTCGAAGCATTTGATGTGCTGTCGCTGCAATTAAAGGAAAGCATCCGCAAAAAACGAAAGACCGAAAAATCTCCCGAACCGCTGTTGGACGGCAACAGTTTCGGCACTATCCGCAAGCTTTCCCCGCATGAGTCTTACGGCTTCATATCCACCCCTGATATGCGGGACGTCTATTTTCATGAGAATGCTCTGAAAAATATCAATATGGAAGATCTCTCCGAAGGCGATGGAGTCATGTATGGAGAAACTTTGGGAGACAAAGGACCCCAGGCTTCATGGGTGCGTCTTGCCAAATAACTCCTGAAAAAAACATTGATGTGATCCAGGCCCCCTCGGACACTGTTTCCGAGGGGGTTCTGTCGTTTCATGCCTTATCCGGCCCCTCCGCACTGGCGAAAGGCGGCAGCAGGCCTTGGCGCTGGTGCTCCCAGATATCGATGACGGTGAGCGCCGCCAGTTTGCAGCGCTGGACCAGGGAGGCTTTGACCATATATTCGTCGGCGCTGTGGTCAAGGCCGCCTATCGGGCCGAGGCCGTCGATTACCGGGATATTGCATTCCGCCAGAGTATTGGCGTCGGAGACGCCGCTGCGCAGCTCGGGCTGCAGCGGCAGGCCGAGGAAATCGGCCTGCTTCTTGAACAGGCGGTAGAGGGCCATATTGTCTTCGGTCTGCATCATGGGAATTCTGCCGTGGGTTGCAGATACCGTGCTGATGGTCCCCTCCACTGTGGCCCTGGAGGCGATCCCCTCAATACGTTTTCGACAGAACAGGGCGTCTTCGGCGGTAAGGTAGCGTGCATCGATTTCGGCTGCGGCCCGCTCGGCCACGACATTGGCGGCGCTTCCTCCGGTCACCAGGCCGACATTGACGACGATTTCCTTCTCCGGGTCGTTGAGTTGTTCCAGCTGAATGGTTTTGTGCGCGAGCTCGAGCACGGCGCTGGTTTTTCCCAACTCCTTGGTAAAGGCGGCATGGCCTGATTTGCCGAAGATGTCGAGATGGTATCCTGATTTACCCTTGCGCCCGGTGACCACCTCGCCCTGGGTGCCGCCGCATTCAAATACCAGTCCGCAGAGGGCTTGCCTGGCGTAGCTGCGGATCAGATCGCCGGAGTGACGGGAGCCGGTTTCTTCGTCGGAGTTGCAGATCAGGACGATGGGTATCTCCTCCAGCAGCCGCTGGCTGTTGAGCGCCTTGAGCAGAAAAACGGCTGTGACCAGCCCGCCCTTCATGTCGCAGACGCCGGGTCCGTAGGCATTAATCTCGTCTTCACGGTAAAAGTTAAAACTGCTCTCCAGGGGAAAGACGGTATCCATGTGCCCCACCAGCACAAGGGGCCGCTGCCCCCGGGTGGCGCAGGCAGCCGAATGGAAAACCAGGTTGTCGCCGCAGACCTGTGAGTGGTGCATGGTGCACTTCAGAGGGCAGTCGGCAAGCGCTTGGCGGAGCAGCAGGCCAACCTGGTCGACACCCTTCTTGTAGGAGGTATGGCTTGGCTGGAGGACCAGTTTTTTCAGGAGATGGAACTGCCGGTGTTCGCTTGCCTCAAGATAGTCGAGGATCTGCTGTTGCATGTATCAGCTCTGGTACTTGGCAAAGGCGAAGGACTCGCTCCTGTATATTTCCGGGTCGGCATCGGGGTAGGACACCTGCGTGCCGCTCCAGGGTTTCTGGAGAATGTACTC
>JBEPWT010000042.1:0-20499 GCA_041642275.1 Desulfopila sp.
GCCGCCGCAGGGTCAGACCCCGGGCAAACACCAGACGGTGGCACTGCCGACGGATCAGGTGGTGGCAGACGATGCCCAGGTAGAGCAGAGAGTGCGCCACTGGAATTTTTATGATTCGCAACTCAATACAGATGGCAATTTTGCCAATGATCTGGTCGATGCAGGCGACGGCTTGAGTGTTATAGATGAGCGCACCAAACTGCAGTGGCAGAGCGGCGGTCTCGATATCTGTTCGATCCGGACGATGCATAAAAAGATTCGGGCGATAAACGACGAAAGCTTTGCCGGCTTTACCGACTGGCGCCTGCCCACCATCGAAGAGGCGATGTCACTGATGGAGACCGGGACGAACTTCAAAGGCCTCCATCTCCATCCCTGTTTTTCCCTGGCCCAGCCCTTTGTTTTCGTCGCCGCCCAGCGCAACCCCGGCGGCTACTGGTTTGTGGACTATAAACAGGGCCGGTTTTTCTGGTCTTCGGGCACCATTCCCGGCGGCTTCGGCAGACTCTGCCGCAGTCTGAAATAAGGTTCTCCACCCCTCCTCCTTCCTCCTTAAGCTGCCTTCGGGCAGCTTTTTTTATTCCTCTCAAATAACAAAAACATAACGCATTGTATTTGTGTCGTTTTGTTAGTGCTGAAATTTGGCCCGGCACCGCCCGGGTGGTACGCTGATTATGTATGAAACTCAGCCTGGCCTCTAGCAAGGGGGCCGGGTTGCTCATTTCGCGGGTGTCTGCAGCCAGGACGGCTGCAGCCAAGCCCCCATGGACGGGTTTATGGCGTCCCGCGAAATGAGCAATCCGGTCGCTTAGGAGGCGTAGCTCAGTTCCATTGCTAATCAGCTTTTTTTATCTGTGGGCGGGCGCCAGCGTTCACCAAGCGGCCAGGAAATAGAAATTTTTATGAGCAATTGTCACACTGCGCTGCTAGTATGGTTTTTTTGCGGCAGCCCTTTGAGACGCCGGGCAAGCCTCGTCCCGCCGGTGGCTTTGTCGACAGCCTCGGGGTGCTGGCGCCGGGGCCTTTCTGCGCCGAGCGGTACCGTTACTGCCGGCCGCGCCATGGTGAAAATTGGCGGAGGGGGAAAAAGCGATAAAGATCTGTGCGCTGTAACCGCCATACAATAGAGATTATGCCCTATTTGCTTCTGGTTCTGACAACACTGTTCTGGTCGGGGAATTTCGTCATCAGCCGCGGCATGCATACGGAGATACCGCCCCTGGCGCTTTCTTTCTGGCGCTGGCTGTTTGCCCTTGTCATTCTCGTATTTTTCGCCCTGCCCCATCTCTATCGGCAGAGGCGGATTGTCCGCCGGCACCTGGGGTTTATCTGCATCCAGGGAGTTTTAGGGGTGGCGGCCTTCAACAGTCTCATCTATATGGCGGTGCAGTCGACAACGGCCATCAACGCCGTGCTGGTCAACTCCTGCATACCGGTGCTGATCGCCGTCTGCTCCTGGGTCATGTTCAAGGAGGTGATGCACCCTCGTCAGTGTCTGGGAGTTTTGGTGTCGCTTGTGGGCGTGACCTTGATTATCTCCCGGGGGGAACCCGGCTCGCTGCTGGAGCTCGATTTCAACCGGGGGGATCTGCTGGTTCTGCTGGCGGCCCTGGTCTGGTCGCTCTACTCGACGAATCTCAAGCGGTATCCGCCGGAACTTCACCCCTTCGCCTACCTCTTAAGCATTGTCATAGCAGGCCTTGTCTGCATTTCGCCCATGTACGCCATTGAACTGGCCCAGGGCCAAACCTTCCAGTTTAACGGCTCCACCTTCCTCTCCATTCTCTATGTGGCCGTATTCGCCTCGGTGCTGGCTTTTATCTTCTGGAACCGGGCGGTGCGGACCGTGGGGGCCAACAAGGCGGGGCCCTTTATTCATCTGATGCCGGTCTTCAGTTCCATACTCGCCATGATCTTTCTCGGAGAGCGAATGTATGGCTATCATCTGGCAGGTATCGGCCTCATTTTTGCCGGTATCGCCCTGACCACCGTCGCCGTCGGCAGGACGGGCGGCAAAACCTGAACCCTGGCCGCGAGACCTCATGGCCGTGGCCACGGCGTCTCTGCCGGCCAGAAGAGTAGCTGATTACCAATGGAACTGAGCCTGGCCTCTAGCAACCCGGTCCCTCAGGAGGCGTAGCTGATTTTCCTGCGTAATCAGTAAAGAGTACGCATGGTGCCATTGTTAAAAGCATCCCATCGATATATTATTACAGGAAAGATGCCGGCTCGGCTATTTCACCGATACCGCCGATCTCCTCTGATCGGCGGGTATGTGCAAGCTCTGGGCGAGGCGCGACGATAACATTCACCATGAGGCAGAGGGTAATGGTTACTGACGGTTGGGAAAAGATTCGTCTGGGGGTGAGTTCCTGCCTGCTGGGCAACGAGGTCCGTTTTGACGGCGGTCACAAGCATGACCGCTATATCACCTCCATACTCGGTCCCTATTTCGAGTTCGTCCCCGTCTGTCCGGAGGTGGAATGCGGCCTGCCCATTCCCCGGGAGGCCATGCGCCTGGTGGGCGATCCCGAAAATCCTCGACTGGTGACCAACAAAACCGGCATCGATCACACCGAGAAAATGCGCGCATGGGCCCAAAAAAAGGTGAGGCAACTGGAGCATGAGGACCTGTGCGGCTTTATCTTCAAAAGCAAATCACCCTCTTCGGGCATGGAAAGGGTGAAGGTTTATGACGACAACTCCATTCCCCGCAACGTCGGCGTCGGCCTTTTTGCAAAGGCCTTCATGGACCGTTTCCCGCTGCTGCCGGTGGAGGAGGAGGGCAGGCTGCATGACCTGGTTCTGCGCGAAAATTTCATCGAGTCGGTGTTCGTCTACCGGCGCTGGCGCCAGACCCTGCAGCAGGGAACAGCCGCAGGCCTGGTGCAGTTTCACACCCAGCACAAACTCCTGCTCATGGCACACAGCGAGAAAATCTGCCGCCAGCTGGGCAAGCTGGTGAGCGAAGCCGGCAGCCTCGACCCGGTGCAGTCCTTCGAGGCCTACCGGCAGGGACTGATGGAGGCAATGAAGATCAAGCCGACATACAAATCGCATGTCAACGTGCTCATGCATATGATGGGCTTTTTCAAAAAGCTGCTGACGGGTGATGAAAAACAGGAACTGCTGGAAGTGATCGAGAGATACCGAAACCACCATGTACCCCTGATCGTGCCGGTAACACTGATCAATCATTATGCGAGAAAATACCAGGAGAGCTATCTGCTGGGGCAGTGGTACCTGCATCCCCATCCCACGGAGCTGAAGCTGAGGAATCATGCCTGAGAAAAAAACCATTCTTATAACCGGCGCCACCGGCTATGTCGGCCGCAGACTCTGCCAGCGGCTGCTGGATAATGGCGGCTATACTTTGAAACTGCTGGTGCGCAACCGCCGCAAGGTCCAGGCCGCCGTCGCCGGCAGGGTGGAGATAGTCGAAGGCAGCACTTTCGATAAAGAAGCTCTGCGGCAGGCGGCCTCGGGAGTGGATGCCGCCTTCTACCTGATCCATTCCATGGGGGCCAAGAAGGATTTCCGTGATCTTGACAGGGAAAGCGCCGACAACTTCAGAGCCGCCTGTGTTGCCGAAGGGGTACGACGCATTATCTATCTCGGCGGCCTCGGCGTCAAAAAAAGCGCCAGCAGTCACCTGCTCAGCAGGATAGAAACGGGGGAGATCCTCGCCCATGAGCCCGACAAAATAGAGGTGACCTGGCTGCGGGCGGGGGCCATCATCGGGTCGGGCAGTGCCAGTTTCGAAATAATCCGCAACCTCACCCAGAAGCTGCCGGTGATGATCGCCCCGAAATGGGTGCGCACCAAAACCGAGCCGATCGGCATAGACGACGTTCTCTCCTACCTGGAGGCATCCATAGAGGTCGAGCAGCCCCAGCAGGTGCTGCTGGTGGATATCGGCGCCGGGCAGTTGAGCTTTGAGGAGATGATGGCCCAGGCCGCCGAGGAGATGGGGCTGAAACGATATCTCCTTCCCGTGCCCGTTCTTTCACCGCGCCTGTCCTCCTACTGGCTGATACTCTTCACCCCTCTGCCCTACGGCCTGGTGGCGGCCCTGGTGGCCGGCCTCAAGAGCGAGTCGGTGGCGCAAAACGACAACGCCTCCAGGTATTTCCCCGGGATCACGCCGGTCTCTTTCCGTGAGGCCGTCAGGCAGGCCAATGTCGAGTTGCAGACCAATCAGGTTATCAGCAGGTGGTGCGACAGCAGCGGCGATTCCGCCTGCGACATCAAGGATTTCAACGACCCGGCCGGCGCCGTCCTGCGCGATGTCCGCATCGTCGCCTACGAACATGGCGAGCGGCAGCAGGAGGTATTCCAGGCCGCCTGTGAACTCGGCGGACCCCGGGGCTGGTCCAGGTACCATCTGCTCTGGCGGATCAGGGGCTGGATCGACAAACTCTCCGGCGGCTACGGCCTCAACCGCGGGCGCAGGCTGCACCGGGAACTGCGGCTGGGCGATGCCCTCGATTTCTGGAAGGTGGCCGATATCAGGGAGGGCAAGCGCCTGCTGCTGCTTGCCCAGATGCGGCTGCCGGGCAGGGCCTGGCTGGAGTTCGACTGCCAGCCGGATCAACTGGTCCAGACCGCCCATTTCATCCCCCGGGGACTGCTCGGCCGCCTCTACTGGTACGCGGTGGTACCGCTGCACCATCTGGTTTTCAAAGATCTCGCCAAAACCATTGTCCGCGAGTCGAAGAAGCTGCGGCGGCGGTAAGAGCATATTGTCACGCGGTTCACGGTCCCTCTTCCGCGCGGTATCAGGCCGCCTGTTCGGCCTGCTGCGTCCGGCCGCTTTCTTCGTCCTGGTCATCCGGCAGTGAGGTCATCTTGGCGTTGATGGCGACAATCACCGTGGAGAGCGACATCAGAACGGCGCCCGCGGCCGGACTGAGGATAACATTCATGAAAAACAACACCCCCGCCGCCAGAGGGATGGCGAACACATTGTAGCCCGTGGCCCAGGCAAGGTTCTGGATGGTCTTGCGTCGGGCCACCCGCGAGAGCTCGATTATGGTCACCATGTCCATGGGGTTGCTCTTGACCAGGACGATGTCCGCTGTTTCCACGGCGACATCGGTGCCGGCGCCGATGGCGATGCCGACATCGGCCTGGGCCAGGGCCGGCGCATCGTTGACGCCGTCGCCGGTCATGGCGACGATGAGACCGCGCTTCTGGACTTCGGCCACCTTGTCGGCCTTCTCCTCGGGCAGCACCTCGGCGAAATACTCGTCGATGCCCAACTCTTCTGTGATCCTGGCGGCGACCTTTTCGTTGTCGCCGGTGATCATCATGATCTTGATGCCCATCTCCTTGAGACGGGAAATGGCCTCTTTGGACTGTTCGCGCACGGCATCGTCGAGGGCCACGGCGCCCAGCGGCGATCCTTCCTCGAGGACGAAGACCACGGTCTTGCCCTCGTCGAGCAGGGGTTTCACCTTGTCATGATCGTAGTCGATATTTTCCTCCTCCAGGTATCTGCGGCTCACCACCATCACCGTTTTGTCTTCCACCCTTGCCTGGGCGCCCCTGCCGGTGATGGATTGGAAATCCGAGGCCTTGTAGGGATCCTCGACGCTGTCGGCGATGGCCTGGGCGATGGGATGTTCGGAATGGGACTCGACACCGGCGGCCCGCTTGAGTATTTCCTCCCTGCTCATATCGCCAAAGCTTACGGTGTCACTCACCTCGAAGACCCCCTTGGTGAGGGTGCCGGTCTTGTCAAACAGTACGGCATCGATCTTGCGGGCCGCCTCAAAGGGCGTGCGGTTGCGGATGAGAACGCCGCGGTTGGCGGCCAGGGCCGTGGTCACCGCCACCACCAGCGGGATGGCCAGACCCAGGGCGTGAGGGCAGGTGATGATCATCACCGTCACCGTCCGCTCCAGGGCGAAGCTGAACTCCCTGGCCGACAGCAGCAGCCAGGCCGCCATGGTCAGCGCCCCCGCTCCCAGAGCGATGAAGGTCAGCCAGGCGGCGGCCTTGTCCGCCAGGCCCTGGGCCTTGGATTTGGACTTCTGGGCCTTTTCCACCATGTCCATGACCTGATTGAGGAAAGAGTCTTTGCCTACTTTCTGCACCTCTACGGTGAGCGACCCTTCGCCGTTGACCGCACCGCCGATGACCTGGTCTCCCTCTTCTTTTTCCACGGGTTTCGACTCGCCGGTGAGCATGGCCTCGTTGAGGGAGGAACGACCGTCTGTGATGGTGCCGTCAGCCGGGATTTTCTCGCCCGGCTTCACCAGAACCCGATCCCCCTGCTGCAGCTCGCTGACCGATACGTCCTCGGTGGAGCCGTCGTCCTCGAGCCGGTGCGCCTTGCCCGGCACCAGCTTGGCCAGCTCCTCCATGGCCCCGGAAGCGGCCATCACCGAGCGCATCTCGATCCAGTGGCCCAGCAGCATGATGTCGATGAGACTGGCCAGCTCCCAGAAGAACACCTTGCCCTGAATGCCCAGGGCAACCAGTCCGGAATAGACATAGGCGACGGTGATGGCCAGGGCGATGAGGGTCATCATGCCCGGAGCGCCATCCTTGAGTTCGTCGACGAAGCCCTTCAAAAACGGCCAGCCGCCGTAGAAAAAGATGACGGTGGCCAGAGCCAGCATCACCAGCATATGACCAGGAAAGAAGACCTCGTCGCCGAGGCCGACCAGGGAGCGGAGCATCGGCGACATAATCGCCAGCGGCACCGTCAGCGCCAGGGAGACGAAGAATCTCCGCTTGAAGTCCTTGACCATATGTTCATGGTGACTGGCGTGGTCGTCCTTGCCATGTTCACCGTCCTTGCCGTGCTGATGGCGATCGTCGCCTTCGTTGTTTTCCTTATGGTCGTCACGCTGATGCTGTTGATTATCCGTTGGTGCCATCTGCATCCCTTTGGTGAGAGTTGTCGGCCGCTGCCGGACCGCGGCGGAGTCGTTTTTTATCTTTTTCCCGACCGCTGGCTCTCCTCACAGGCAAGCGCCTGTCTGTCCGGTGTGACGGGCGGTTCCACTTGCCGGCGGCGTCCGCTGCCAGCAGCCCTTGAGGCGGAGGCTCCTTCTTTTTTCCGTTTTTCTAGAGGTTTTGCAATATTTGCACCAGCGGGCATTTCTAATGCAAAGTGAATAGCACAATGCGGCCACCGGGCCGTAAAAGCGGCTGTTTCAGCCGGACCTGACGGCCTTGAAAGGCAGATTGAGGTGCCGAGAAAATGTGGATACCTGGAGCACGCCAATGCGCATACCGCCGGAAATGGTGTCCTGTTGCAGCGGACTGAATCCGATAAGAAAATACTCTTGAAGCATGGTTTCCCTCATCAGCTCATGGTCTGGAAAACACTCGGGCGGCCAGCGGGGGCCCTTGTGGTCTATATCCGGGTAACATAAGGATGTGGCATCGATGTTGCAGTCATGGAATGTGGAATGGGAATGAATGGAAATGAATGGAAATGAATGGAAATGGAGAAAGGAGAAAGAAGAGAAAGAACAAAGAGCTGCGTCGACGAAGAGCGGGGATTGTCAGGCAGTCCCCGACGAAAGTCGGGGCTGGAGGCGGCCATCTGCAGGCCGCCCACACGGAAAAAATATCAGAAGAGGTGAAAAATGAAAAAGAAAGTATTGGCGACACTGCTGTTACCCTTTTTCCTGGCCGGGACCGGAACCGCGGTCTCGCAGATGAGCGACGGCAAGAAAAAAATGATGCACCAGCAAATGCAGCAGCAGGATGGTTCGGATTATGACCAAAAAGCATCCCCGAGGTCCGGTTCCTCCATGGCCGGCCCGTGCGTGATGATGCCCGGCATGATGAGCGGCGGCATGATGCCCGGCATGATGGGCGGCGGCATGATGAGCGGCGGTATGATGGGCGGCGGCATGGGACAAATGGGCATGATGGGGCCCATGGGTATGGACCAGAACGTATCACCCGAAAAAATGCGAAGCTTTTTTGAAGAGACCCGCACAATGCGCAAGGAGCTGCACGATCTTCGTTTCCAGTACGGCGAAAAGATGAGAAATCCGGATACCACCATTGGCGAATTGCAGGACATGCGTGAGAGGATGCACGAGCTGCACGCCAAAATCATGAAAAAAGCCCCACAACAATAAAAGGGCACGAAGCGGCGTCGGCAGTTTCGCCTTCGGACCTGTCGGCGGAGAAAAATCCAGTAGCCAAGGCAGCCTTTTTCGCCCGAAGCTTTCATCAAGACGGGGCGACTAAGTAAATTAAGGAGCTTGATACCGAGGAAGAATGGTGTTCTTGTTGAATATCCGTTCAAGCGGAAAGGAGGTCCGATGATGCACTGGTTCGGAGGATACGGCTCCGGAATGGGCCACGGTTTCGGCTGGCTGCTGATGATCCTGTTCTGGATTCTGGTGATAATTGGTATATTCTACCTGGTCAGAAGGCTTAGCGGCGGCAGCGGCGGCCGGCAGGAAGGGGATAATGCTCTGTCGATCCTCAGGGAGAGATATGCCCGGGGAGATATCAGCAAAGAGGAATTCGAACAAATGAGGGAGGAGTTGCGGCGCTAGAAATAGGCCCTTTTTAAATCCTGGTGGTCAAAAAATGATATCATGCTCTTTGCCCGTCGGTTTACAGCACGTCGTCACTTCAAGGAGGAGGTTCTTTTTCCGCATGCTCCCGATTATCCCGTTGCTGTTGGTCGTTTTTCTGCTGAGCCTACCCATTTACTCCCTGGGGCAGGAGCGGGTCGATATCGGCAGGTTTTCGCAGGGGGGGCTGGAAAACTGGGAGGAAAAGGAGTTTGCCGGCCACACCCGCTACCGGCTGGTGGAAGATGACACCAGAGGGTGGGTGCTGAAGGCACGCAGCGATGGTACGGCCTCGGGCCTGGTCCGGGAAATCGAGGTCGATCTGCGGGCGACCCCCTATCTCAACTGGTCCTGGAAGGTGGAAAAACTGCCGTCCGGAGGCGACGAAAGGACCAAGGCGGGTGATGACTACGCTTCCCGCGTTTACGTGATTTTTTCCGTGGGCCCCTGGTTCTGGGACACCCGGGCGCTGAATTATGTCTGGAGCGCTCAACGGCAGCAGGGTGCCACCTGGCCCAATGCCTTCACCGACAAGGCCTGTATGCATGCGGTCCGGTCGGGCGGTGACGCCGTCGGCAGCTGGGTGGAGGAGAAACACCACGTCGGAGACGATATCTTCAGATGTTTCGGTATCCGGCCGGATACCATCGAAGCGATAGCGGTGATGACCGACAGCGACAACACCAATGGTTCGGCCACCGCCTATTATGGCGATATATATTTCAGCGCCGATTAACGCTTTCTTCCACAACCTTTGACAAGGAGTTTGACCGGCACCGGGGATGATCAGGGCCGAGAGCCCTGCCGTTTTCCAGCCGCCGTCCCTGTTGTTCTCCAGGGCTGTTTCGTGCGCCGTGCCCGGCTCAGCTGTAACGGCCCACCGCCATCGGCTTTTCCAAGACGATATTTTCCAGCCGCCGCCCATATCTATCGAGCAGAATAGTCCGTTCCTCCTCGGTGAGGTGGGCCGGGCCGTAGACGATATGGGGCTGGAGCACGCTGAAGCCGACAAATTCGAGTATGCCGCGGTGGATCGGCCGCAGGATTGAGTAAATATCGCCGTTGAGTCCATCCTCCAGGTAGGCTTCCTGCGGTCCGCCGGTGGTCAGTGACAGCATGGCCCGTTTCCCCCGAAAAACCCCGTTGTCATAATATCTGCCATTGCCGTAGACTTTTCCCATGGCAAACACCCGGTCGACCCAGCCTTTGAGAGGGGCGGGCAGGCCGAACCACCACAGCGGAAATTGCCAGATCATCATGTCGCACCAGGACATGTTGTCGATTTCCCCTGTTATTTCCTGAGAAAATCCATGGTTTTCCGTGGCGTTGAGTTCTTCGAACTGCTGCTTGTAGTAATTGGCGTTGTCGACGGTGGTGAAATTATGGCGTCCGGAGACGGGGTTGAAGCCTCTGTGATGCAGATCGGAGATACGCAGACTGTGGCCTTTCTCCTCCAAAGTGCTTCGGGCTCTCTTGAGCAGTGCGCCGTTGAAGCTCTGCGGCTCCGGGTGGTAGTAGACGATGAAAATATTCATGGAGGACCTTTGTCGGTGCTGAATCCAGTCGAGGCAGAGTGCTCGTAATGGCAGGCTCTGAAAAAAACCGGTGGTTTCTCAAGGTTAGCTATACATACAGATATCAGAGAAGGCCTTTGTTGTCAAAGCAAAAGCAGATTATCCGGGCAAAGGCCCTCCATTCACGGCATCGGTTTTGCCGAAAAATCAGGGAATATGAGATACCACGATACCATGTATCGACCGCCGGCAAAGAATTGCTGTCCTGCCGGAGCGGACACTCCAGGCCGCCCACTGCAGTATCGACATATTGCCGACTGCGATTGTGGTAAAAAAAACCGGCGGCAGATAATATGTGCCCTGGGGGTTTACCCCCAGGTGCGATTCCAGGTATTGATCTTGCAAGCGCCATCAGGTGAAGCACTGCGGTAGCCGGCGCCCCTCAAGAGAACAGAGCACCAACGAGGAAGATATGATCTGGTATCAGAAATCTGTTGAAGACGTACTCGGCGAACTCGAGACCGACAGACAGGGATTGACTGATAAGGAGGCCGAAAGCCGTCTCCGGCAATATGGAGCGAACAAGATACAAAAAGGCAAGGAGATAAGCGCCTGGCAGGTGCTTATTCATCAGTTCACCAGTCCGCTCATCTATGTTCTGCTTGGCGCTCTGGTGGTGACGCTTGTCATCCAGAGCTGGGCGGACGCCATTGTCATCGGGGCGGTTCTGGTGATCAACGCCACCGTTGGCTTCATTCAGGAGTATCAGGCGGAGTCGGCGGTGCAGTCGCTGATGGAGATGATCACCCCGAAGGCCGTGGTCATCCGCGATGGCAAACGGCGGCAGATAGACAGCAAGGATCTGGTGCCGGGTGATATCGTCCATCTCGAGGCGGGTAGGATGATTCCCGCCGATGTGCGGCTGCTCGAGGTCCAGTCCCTGCAGGTGAACGAGTCGACATTGACCGGTGAGTCGGAACCGGTGAACAAGCACGATGACCCGCTCGAGGACGCCGCCGATGATTTGACCACCGCCGATCAGGACAATATGGGCTTCATGGGCACGGCCGTCACCTCCGGTGAGGCCCAAGCGGTGGTGACGGCCACCGGCAAAAAAACAAAAATCGGCCAAATCGCCGAAGAGGTACAGGAGGCCGGAGAGATAGAGACTCCCCTGGAGAGGCGTATCCGGCGCCTGACCAAATGGATCACCGTCGCCATTCTCCTGGTTGCCGTCGTTGCTTCTACCTTAGGCTGGCTGGCGGGCCGCGACCCGGTGGATATGGTGCTGCTGGGGGTTGCGCTGGCGGTCGCCGCCATTCCCGCAGGTTTGCCGATTGTGGTCACCGTGGCCCTGGCCCTGGGAGTCAGCCGCATGGCCAAGCGTCATGCCGTCATTCGCAATCTGCCGGCCGTGGATACCCTGGGATCCACCACCGTCATCATTTCCGATAAAACGGGAACCATTACCCAGAATCAGATGACGGTGCGGCGTATTTTCGCCGGACATGAGCAGTACCAGGTCTCAGGCGGCGGCCTGTCATTTTCCGGAGAGATCAGGCAGGATGATACCGCCGTGGAAATAGAGGAGAAAACGCCGCTGTGGTATACCCTGGTAACGGGCTGCCTCTGCAATGATGCCCAACTGCGGAAGAGCGATGCGGAAAAGCACGACCAGGAAAAGAGCAAAGAGGGCGAAGAGTTCGAGCCGGTAGGCGACCCCATGGAGGTTGCCCTGCTGCTGGCGGCAAGCAAGGCCGGTATCGACCGCCGGGAGCTGGAAAAGAGCTATCCGCGCCGGAAAACCCTGCCCTTCAGAACCGAGCGCCGTTACATGGCCACCTTTCATGATGATGAGGAGGGCCCCCTGGTTCTGGTCAAGGGCGCGCCCGAGAAGATCATCAGCATGTGCGCCTCGCAGCTGAGCGGCGAGGGCCGGGAGGACGAACTCGACGGTGAGTATCTGGTCGAGGAAAGTGAAGAGCTTGCCGGCGAGGGGCTCCGCGTGCTGGCCATGGCCATTGGCCGCGGTGAGGAGCTTGCCGAAAAGGTCGGCGACGACGAAGCGGATGATCTCGTCTTCGTCGGTTTGCAGGGTATGCTCGACCCGCCCCGGCAGTCGGCGGTGGAGGCCATAGACAACTGCCATCGATCCGGCATCAGGGTGGTGATGGTAACCGGCGACCATGGGCGGACGGCCTCGGCCATCGCCGGCAAGATCCATCTGGACCAGCCGGCCATGCGCGGCGGCACGGAGCCGCTGGATGAAGGGACGCGGGAAAAGCTTCTGCAGGCCTGCAGCGGCCAGGAGATCAAACGCCTGGAGGATGACGAGTTCGATGCCAGACTCGATGCCACCAATGTCTTTGCCCGGGTCGAGCCCCTGCAGAAACTGCGATTGGTCAACCGTCTCAAGAAGAAAAATGAGATCGTCGCCGTCACCGGCGATGGCGTCAACGATGCCCCGGCTTTGAAAACCGCCCATATCGGTGCGGCCATGGGGGCCGGTACCGATGTCGCCAAGGATGCCAGCGACATGGTCATCACCGACAATAATTTCGCCAGCGTCTATGCGGCGGTGCGGGAGGGCCGCACGGCTTTCCGCAATATCCGCATGGCCACTTTCTTCCTGCTCAGCACCGGTGCCGCCGATATTCTCATCATTCTCTCGGCGCTGATCGCCGGCTGGCCCCTGCCGCTATTGCCGGCGCAGATACTCTGGTGCAATGTCGTCACCAACGGCATCGCCGACGTTGCCCTGGCCTTTGAACCGGGAGAGCGGGCCCTTTACGAAAGCAAGCCGCGTCCGCCCCGGGAGGGGGTGCTCAACGCCGTACTGCTGGAGAGGCTGGTGCTGGTGGGCATCTGGCTGACGGTGGGAACGCTGGCCATGTTCTGGTGGAAATCAGGGGGCGCCGCCGACAATCTCGACGAGGCGCGCACCGCCGCCCTGACCACCCTGGTCCTTTTTCAGAAGGTCCATGTGTTCAACTGCCGCAGTGAATCGGTTTCCATTTTCAAGAAAAGCCTGATGACGAATAAGTTGCTCTTTCTGGGGGTCATGGCCTCGCTGGGGATTCATGTCGCCGCGCTCTACATTCCGCTGACCCAGGAGCTCCTGCGGTTTACGCCGCTGAGCGCCTCGACCTGGGCTGCGGCCTCTGGCATTGCGGCAACGGCCATCATTGTCAACGAACTGCACAAGCATTTCCGCACCCCCGCCACTGAGCAAGGACGATAGCGCACTTTTCATGTCGTCTCCGGCCAGGCGTTGCCTCTCTGCCGGCGTCTTGGTAAGAGAGGAGGTCTACGAGGGCGATTCCGCCTGCACCGGGTTGGAGAGGGTGCCGATGTTTTCGATGGTGACTTCGACGGTGTCGCCGTCCTTTAAGGGACCTACGCCGCTGGGGGTGCCGGTGATGATGATGTCGCCGGCCTCCAGGGTGAAGTTTCTGGAGACGAAGGCGATGATTTCAGGGATGGCGAAGATCATCTGGCTGGTGTTGGCGTCCTGGACGAGGCGGCCGTTGAGCCGGCAGCTGATGGCCAGCTTCTGGGGGTCGCCGATATCTGCCGGGCTGACGATCACCGGTCCGATGGGACCGAAGGTATCGAGTGACTTGCCGCGGAACCAGCCGGCCTTGTCACCCTTCTGCAAATTCCTCTGACTGACGTCATTGAAGCAGGTGAAGCCCAGGATATGGCTCATGGCGTCTGCTGCCGGCAGGTTCTTGATTCGGTTTTTGATGATGAGCGCCAGTTCAGCCTCATGGTCCGTGCGGCAGTGGGCAAAGCCATAGTTTTCGACAAAGGCCGGCAGAATGATCGGCTGGCCCGGACCGATGAGGACATTGGGGGTTTTGGGAAACAGTACCGGCTCCCGGGGAATCTCCTCGGTGAAGTTGCTGACGTCGACCGACTGGCTTTCCTTGATATGGTCGAGGTAATTGAGTCCAAGAGCGATGATCTTACTCGGCTGGAGTGTATACTCACCGCCGCTGCTCAAAGGCAATGCAATCGTCATAATGACCTCTCCTTCTTCAATGAGCTCTGCTGTCATCCGGGGATTTCATCTTTTTCTATACACTATGCGGCCGGTGAAGACCAGGATATAGCAACCCGGCCCCCTTGCTGGAGGACCAGGCTGAGTTTCATTGGTAATCAGCAATTACTATGGATAATTACTTGTCATGGCGAGTAAACCACAATATACTCGTTGACATAAAGAGGTGCGGGCGCCCTCTGCCGGCCAGGCGGCGCCTCTTACTCATATCCAGCCAAGGAGAATGCAATGCGAGCGATAATTACCGAGAACTGTATGGGCGACAGAAACTGCAACAAGCTGTGTGAAGAGGTTTTCGGCTACGACGAGGACACTCTCAGGGCCGTGGTCAAGTATGACGTGATTCCCGAGCATCTCGAGGATATCGTCCGCCAGGCGGCAGCCGAATGCGGCGCCGATGCCATCATCATTGAAGAGTGATGGGGGCTGCAAATGGTAGCCTTCCGGGAGAGCCGGACCGCCAGGAATCTTCTCATCTCCTTTTCCGCCGAATCCCAGGCCAGGACGCGATATAATTTTTTTGCCAGGCAGGCCGAACACGACGGTTTCATGCAGATTGCCGCCATTTTCGACGAAACCGCCGACCAGGAGTATGAACATGCTCACCGGTTCTTCAAGTTCTTCAACGGCGGCGAGCTGGAAATATGCTGGAACTTTCCCGCCGGCGTAACCAGGGACACCCACGCCAATCTGCTTGCCGCCGCCGATCTTGAAAACTACGTGCACAGCGTCATGTACCGGCAGTTCGCCGACATTGCCGTCGAAGAAGGGTTTGCGCGGGCGGCGGATACCTTCGACGCCATCAGCGTCGCCGAAAGACAGCACGAAAAACTCTACCGGCAGCTGGCGGCCAATATTGAAAAAGAAAGGGTGTTTGCCAGAGTCCAGGCCCAAACCTGGCGCTGCCGCAGCTGCGGCTATGTTCATGAAGGCGCCGAAGCCCCGGCGAAATGTCCGGCCTGTGTCAGGCCGACGGCCTATTTTGAACTTCTGGCGACAAACTGGTGAGAAGAGTGAAAGCGCCACAAAGCCGGGACACATTGCCTCCGGCGGCAGCGGCGATTTCTGAGGTGCTGGGGAGAGTATGAAAGCAGACAGACCCGGCGGCTACGGAGAGATCGTCTCTCTTCTGCTCGCCTCCAAAAAACTCTCGAAGAAACAGGTTGAATATGGCGCCAGGGTCCGGGCAAAGCTGGCGACGCCCACACCGCTGCTCAATGTTCTCAAAGACCTCGAATACGTCAATGATGAGATGGTGCGGGAGGTCATGCAGGGAGCCTCCTCTTCCCTGCGCATCGGCGAACTGCTGGTGGAACTCGGTCACCTGGCGCCGGATGAGCTGGAGGCGGCCTTCAATATCAAAAAAGAGAAGGAAAAGAACCTCAAGCTCGGCGAGGTTCTCATCAAGTACAACTTCATCGACGAGTCGCTGTTCAACCGAATACTCTCCATGCAGCTGGGGTATCCGCTCGTCGAGGTCACTCTCTCCAGCGTCGACAAGGAGCGGATCAAGAAGATTCCCCTGAAACTGGCCGATGAGCACGGTTTCATGCCCATCCATACCGATGACAGCACCCAGCTCGTCGCCTTCAGCGATCCTCTGGATGAGCAGAGCATCAATGTTGCCAAAAAATGTTTCGGGCCGGGCATTCATGTGGTCATCGGCGGCAAGAGCGCCATGCGGGAAACCCTTGCCCTGCTCGCCGCCCAGCAGTCGGGCAAGAAGATCGATGTCGATACCAAGACCGTCGTCGGCATCGTCAATTCCGTAGTGCTGGAGGCCTTGAAAAACGATGTCAGCGATATCCACTTCGAACCGCTGGCCGATCGTCTGCAGATACGCTTCCGTGAAGACGGCGTGCTCCACCATTTCAAGGATTATCCCCGGGATATCCAGGCGGCGCTTATCAGCCGCATCAAGATTCTCTGCGACGCCAACATCGCCGAGAGGCGGCGTCACCAGGGCGGCCGCATTCTCTTCGACTATGAGGAGGGCAAGGTCGATATCCGGGTCTCCATCTATGTCACGGTGCACGGCGAGAAGATTGTCTTTCGCCTGCTCAAACAGAAAAAGGAGCTGATGGACATCCATTCCATCGGCATGTCGCCGAAGATGCTCAAGCGCTTCATGGAGGATGCCGTCTACCAGCCAAGCGGGGTGCTGCTGGTCACCGGCCCCACCGGTTCCGGCAAGACCTCGACCATCTACAGCTGCATCCATCACATCAAGAATCCGCAGATAAGCATCATCACCGCCGAGGAACCGGTGGAATACGTGCTCGACGGCATCGCCCAGTGCTCCATCGATCCGCAGATCAACCTCACCTTCGAAGAGACTCTGCGGCACATTGTCCGCCAGGACCCCGATGTCATCGTCATCGGCGAAATCCGCGACAGGGTCTCGGCGGAGATGGCCGTACAGTCGGCTTTGACCGGCCACAAGGTGCTCAGCACCTTTCACACCGAGGACAGCATCGGCGGTCTCATCCGGCTTCTGAACATGGACATCGCTCCTTTTCTCATCTCCTCGACGGTGGTGAGCGTGTTGGCTCAGCGGCTGCTGCGCCGTATCTGTCCCCACTGCGCCGTCGAGGTGCAAATCACCCCCCAGCAGCTGCAGCGGCTGGGATGTACGGCCGCCGATCTGCACGGCGCCGTTTTCAAGAAGGGCAGGGGGTGCTCCGAATGCAAACAGAGCGGCTATTCCGGCCGCATCGGTGTTTTTGAACTGCTGGTTCTCGACGGTCTGGTGCGCGACGCCATCCTCGGCCAGCGCACCAGCTATGAAATACGCAGTATTTCCATCGAACACTCAGGGCTGGTGACCCTCCTCGAGGATGGTCTGCTCAAGGCAGCCGCCGGTGTAACCAGCATAGACGAACTGCTGCGCTGCCTGCCGAAACTGAGCCCGCCGCGGCCGCTTGCCGAAATTCGCCGCCTTTCCGGAGAGTGATATGTCCAAGAAAGTATCGTTGGTTGAGCTGATAGATGATTTTATCGAACGGGGCGATATCGTCCTTCCGGTGTTCAACTCCGCAGCCATGAGAGTGCAGCAGGAACTGGTGAAAAAAGAACCCGAGATGCGGACCCTGATCAATATCGTCTCCGGAGACCAGTCCTTATCTTCGCAGGTACTGCAGATGGCCAATTCCTCCTTTTACAAAGGACTGGCCGAGGTTCTCACCATCCAGGCGGCGGTGGTCCGCCTGGGCATCGGCGAGGTCGGCCGCATAAGTCTGATTTCCGCCGCCCGCAATCAGTTTCAAAGCAAAGACAAGGAACACCGGCAGATAATGCGCCGACTCTGGCAGCATTCGGTCGGCTGCGCCATGGGGGCCAGATGGCTGGCAAAACGTTCAGGCTTCAAGGACCTGGAGGGCGAGGCCTTTTTCGCCGGCCTCTTCCATGACGTCGGCAAGCTTTTTGTCCTTATGATCATCGAACAGCTCAAGAAAAAAAACAGCGGTCTGCGCACCTCCAGCGCTCTGCTCAGCGAGGCCATGACCTCGCTGCACAGCCGCCAGGGCTACAGCCTCATGCAAAAATGGAGCATCCCCGAAAACTACTGCATTGTCGCCCGGGACCACCATCTTGTGACCGTCGACGGCAAAAATTTTCTTCTGGCCCTTGTCCGCCTCGCCAATATGGCCTGCAACAAATTGGGCATCGGCACTGTCAAATATCCGGATCTGGTGATCTCCTCCACCGAGGAAGCGCATATGCTCAACCTCTCGGAAATCGATCTGGCCGAACTCGAGATCCTGCTCGAGGACACCAAGGTGCTCACCGCCTGAATATGTCAATATTGATCCGTTGTTGACAACCGGCGCCCCTCGCCGCCGCCTTCCCGCTTATTTATTTTCTTAATATTATAAAGATAATAATATATCAGACTGTTGTCTGTAAATAACGCAATTGTTCGTTGACAGATAATTCCCGGCTGACGGGTGTCGGCGGCTATTTTTCCGGCAATGGCCAGCGCCGTTTTGAAAAAATTCGCTCACGGCGGCGGGGCGGATCGCCATCGAAGCTCTTTTTGGCAACAACACATAATGTAAGTTGACATTCTGGCAACTGTGAGCAGGCGACATAGATGGCTTAAAAAATTGAAAACATAGAGGATATGAAGTTGACAGAGATGCTGTGAAGATTTTTGGATCTTGGATCAGACAATATCGGGACAGTGAAAAGTCGGAAGTTCTTTTTGTAAGCAATGTAAATTGACATTTATGATTTTGCTGATAGAATGGGAGAAAGTAAATATACATGTTCGCTCCAGGAACCTGGAGAGGGCTGTCTTTTCACGGAAGGCGGCAATGGAGGATATGCACAAGCGATTTTGACCGGTGAGGAATATGGAGCTGACCCGAAGACAGGAACATTTTTTCAGCTATCTCAAAGAAAAGATCGCCGCTGAAGGGCAGGCGCCGAGTCTGCGCCAGGCGGCTGCCGACATGGAGGTGAGCCATACGGCGGTGGCGCAGATGATCCAACAGCTTGAAAAAAAGGGCCTGGTCGAGCGTGACGGCCACTACAGCCGGACCATTCGCCTTCGCCACCCGGAGCAGCCGGAAGAAGATCCGGGGGTGGCGCGCCGGCTGCCGGTTATCGGCCAGATAACCGCCGGTCTGCCGATGTATGCCCAGCAGGAGTGGGAAGGCTCCGTCGTCGTCGACGGCAGCCGGTTTCGCGGCGACAACCTTTTCTGTCTGCGCATCAGGGGGGATTCGATGCGGGGGGCGGGCATTCTCGACGGTGATCTGGTTATCTGCGAGCCCCGCCAGTATGCGGAAAACGGCGAGATAGTGGCTGCCTTGATCAACGGCGAAGAGGCCACCGTCAAACGGTTTTTTCTCAGGTCCGGCCATATCGAGATGCATCCGGAAAATCCGGCCTACGAGCTCAGGCGCTACCACTTCGGGGAATTGCTTGTTCAAGGCAAGGTCATAGGCGTCATTCGCGACAGGGTGGAGTCTGGAACCGCAGAGGGGAAAAAATGATGACGACGGCGCACAGGCCCGAGGCGATATTCGCGCCGCCGGCGGTGGACGGTCTGACGGTCGGTTGCCGGCAATGCCCGCTCTATATAGGGACTTCCGGCTATTCCTATACCGAGTGGAGCGACAGCGGCTTCTATCCGGCGGCCACCAGAACGGCGGATATGCTCGGCCTGTACATGCGCTATTTTCCGGCGGTCGAGCTGAACTATACCTGGTACCAGATGCCGCGGCCCGAGGCCGTGGCCAGAATGGCGTCCAGGGCTCCCGCAGATTTTCTTTTTGCCGCCAAACTGACGCGAACCCTCACCCATGACATCCGCGACAACTGGTCCCGGGAACTGCACCAGTACCGCCGGGGCGTGGCGCCTCTGGGCTCCCGTCTTGCCGCCGTGCTGATACAGTTGCCTCCCGACTTCCGGCGCACTCCCGCCAACCGCTGTTATCTCGCCAGACTGCTCGACGGTCTGCAGGGGCTGCCGGTGGCCGTGGAGTTCCGTCATGTCTCCTGGGCGGTCGATCAGGTTTTTGCCGAACTTGAGCGGCGGCGCGTGACCCTGGTCAGCGTCGACGCCCCTGATGTGCCCGAGCTTTTTCCGCACCTGGACATTGTCACCAACCCCGATTTTTTCTACCTGCGCTTGCACGGCCGCAACCGCAGCGGCTGGAGTTCTGCCAATATGCAGAAAAAGTTCGACTATGACTACTCCGAGGCCGAACTGCGGCAGCGGGCGGAGACAAGCATCGCCGCACTGTCGTCGGGCGCCGGCCGCGGACTGCTTTTCTTCAACAACCATGTGCGGGCCCAGGCGCCCAAAAACGCCCGTCACCTGCAGAATATACTCAAAGCTCGTCAGTGGACGAAGCAATAAGCGCACCCTGGCCGCAGGCGACGATGTACAGCGAACGCTCCATACTTCATTTCAATGTGGCCGACTTTGCCGTCGCCGTGGAAAGGGTGGCGGACAGCACCTTGCGCCGCCGGCCGCTGATCATCGCTCCCCCGCAGGCGGCCCGGGCCGTGGTCTACGATATGAGCGAGGAGGCATTCCGCAGTGGCGTACGCAAGGGGATGCCGCTTTTTCAGGCGACCAGAAGGTGCCGGCAGGCCCGGGTGCTGCCGCCGCGGATCGGCCTGTACCAGCGGGCCATGGGGGATTTTCTCGGCAGGGTCAAACGATTCTCGCCGCTGGTGGAGCACGGCCTGGCCGACGGCCATCTCTTCGTCGATGTCACCGGTACCCACCGCCTGTTCGGGCCGGCGCCGGATATCGGCTGGAGGGTGCGTCGGCAGGTGCGCGGCGATCTGGGGATCGACCCCATCTGGACCCTGTCGTCGAACAAGCTGGTGGCCAAGGTAGCCTCCCGCC
>JBEPWT010000043.1:0-20396 GCA_041642275.1 Desulfopila sp.
CTGGTCTACAATGCCGCCTACCGGGCCAGCGCCGGGCTCTCCTATTCGCAGGAATCGGCCATGGCCAAACTGATGGCCAGCGAGACGGCCATGCGGGTAACCACCCAGGCCGTACAGATTCTCGGAGGTTACGGCTATACCCGCGATTTTCCAGTGGAGAGAATGATGCGTGATGCCAAGATCACCGAGATTTACGAAGGAACAAGCGAGGTGCAACGTATTGTTATCGGCACCAACCTTACCCGTTAGCAGGCGATGATAGCCCGCCGCCGGAGAATAATTGGAGGCTGCGAAGCATTGCACATGATACCTGCAGGAGCAGTGACGAGGCCACCGGCGTCAACACCGCCTCAAAGCGGCTTCGAGAATGCATCTTCGAGATCACCAATGAATGGCTGTTCAGAAATTGCTAGTGTTCTCTTTACGAACTATATATATTTATTGTATATAGTTTCACCTTTCCCCCGCTCAGGAGGAGGAAAGATCACATGTCATATCGTCAGAGGCGGACAACCTGCTGCTCCGGCAGTGCACCCTCCATGTCTGCCGGACATCAAGAGAACACTCAGACAATAAGGAACAGGGAGAACCCCACGGATGCGAATTGCGGTTAAGGATACACAGGAAGTAGCAACACAGATCAAAAATGAAAAGCTTGTCGAAGAGCGGCGGCGGCAGATAGTCGACGGTGCCGTCAAGCTCTTCATCAAGTACGGCTACCATAAGACGACAACGCGAATTCTGGCCAAGGAGACAGGGCTCTCCATCGGCTCGCTCTATGAATACGTCTCCTCGAAGGAGGATGTGCTCTACCTGGTCTGCATAGCCATCCACACCGAAGTCGAACAGGGCCTGAAGGAGGCCATGGCCCGCTCCACCGAAGGCAAAGGCAGGGATGCGCTCACCGAAATCATACGCGAATATTTTCTCGTCTGCGAACGGATGAGCGACCATGTGCTTCTGATGTACCAGGTAACCCACTTTTTGCCGGAAAAATGGCAGAAAAAGGTGCTGGAGGCCGAGATCCGGATCACCGATCTGTTCATCGACGCCATGCAGCAACTGAAAAAGGAAGGAAAACTGAAACTCGACGACGAAACCATCAACCTTGTCGGCCACAATATATCCATCATTGGCCACACCTGGGCCTTCAGGAGATGGTATTTCGCCAGGCATTTTAGCATAGAACAGTATATCGAAAAACAGACACAGTTTATTATGGGTTTTCTGCCGGAGGAATAGAAGCGGCAGCGCCGGAAGAAACATCTCCTTCAGCGGCGTTGTTGTCAAAGCTCCTCAGGCGACTCCCACAAGGTAGAGAAACTGAGCCAGGGGCTTGTTTTCCAATGTCAAAGAAGGAGACGACATGAACGCCGCCATAGAAGTGTACAAACCCAGAAACGCCATACGCGTCATCACGGCCACATCGCTTTTCGACGGCCATGACGCCTCCACCAATATCATACGCCGCATCCTCCAGGATTCCGGCGCCGAAGTCATCCACCTGGCACACAACCGGTCGGTGCAGGAGCTTGTCGACACAGCCATTCAGGAAGACGCCCAGGGCATCGCCATGTCGTCTTACCAGGGCGGGCATGTCGAGGCCTTCAAGTACATGATCGATCTCCTCAAGGAAAGGGGATCCTCCCATATCAAGGTCTTCGGCGGCGGCGGCGGCGTTATCATCACCGAGGAGATCAAGGAGCTGATGGATTACGGCGTCGCCAGAATTTACACTCCGGAAGACGGCGCCTCCATGGGACTGCAGGGCATGATCAACCACATGCTTTCCCTGCTCGATTTCTCAACTCTCGACTACCACAACCTCGAGATCAAGGAACTCAACCCTTCGATGGTCAACGAGATAAGCGGTCTGATGACAGCGGTGCAGGAAGCGCGCGCCTCCGGTGATAAAAAACTCGAAGAGATCATGCGTTTTTTGCACCCCTTGGCCGAGAAGAACACTCCCCCGGTCATCGGCATCACCGGCACCGGCGGCGCCGGCAAATCTTCGCTCACCGACGAGATCATCGTCCGTTTCCTCAACGATACCAACGATATCAACATCGCCGTCATCTGCTGCGACCCCTCGAGACGAAAAACAGGCGGAGCCCTTCTCGGCGACAGAATCCGCATGAACTCCATAACCACCACCGACCGGGTCTATATGCGCAGCCTGGCCACCCGCAACTCCTCCTTCGAGGTAGCCGAATCGCTTTCCGAGGCTATCGAGGTGGCCAAAGCCGCAGGCTTCGATCTGATCATCGCCGAGACCGCCGGCATAGGCCAGGGGGACTCGCGCATCACCGATCTTGCCGACATCTCCCTCTATGTGATGACCAGCGACTTCGGCGCCCCCTCGCAACTTGAGAAAATCGATATGCTCGATTACGCCGATCTCATCGTCATCAACAAATTTGAAAAAAAAGGCAGCGACGACGCCCTCAGAGACGTGCGCAAACAGGTGCAGCGCAACCGCAAGGCCTGGCAGATGCCGCCGAAAGACCTGCCCATCTACGGAACCATTGCCTCGAAGTTCAACGACGACGGCGTCACCGCCCTCTATCACGCCATCATCGAGGAACTGGCCAAGACCACATCGCTCAAGCTCCAATCAAGCCTGCCCCGGCCTTCCGCCAAGGTCTCATCGACCAAATCCATTGTCATTCCGGCGGAGCGCATCCGCTATCTCGCCGAGATCGCCGACAGCCTCCGCAACTATCACGCCGAAAGCAAACAGCAGGCGGAACATATCCGCAGAAAATGGCATTTCCAGGAAAGCTTGATGATGCTGGAAGAGGCGCAAACGGAGAAGGAGGTAACGGCGGCACTGCGCCGCGAGCTGGATAAGGCCTCGAAAACAATCGACCGTCAGGCCGACGAGTTGATCTCCTCCTGGGAGAAAATCAAAGAGGCCTACGCCGGCGACGAGTTCGTCTACAGCGTCAGGGGACGGGAGCTGCGGGTGCCCCTGTATACCGAATCGCTGTCGCACTCGAAAATTCCCAAGATCTGCCTGCCCAAATTCAAGGATCCCGGGGAAATCTATTCCTGGATGCGCAGGGAGAACGTGCCCGGCCTCTTCCCCTATACCGCCGGCGTCTTTCCCGTAAAGCGCACCGGCGAGGATCCCACCCGCATGTTCGCGGGCGAAGGCGGTCCCAAGGAAACCAATGCCCGCTTCAAGATGCTCTCCGCCGACTCCGAGGCCAAAAGGCTCTCCACCGCCTTCGACTCGGTGACGCTCTACGGCTGGGACCCGGCCCTGCGGCCGGACATCTACGGCAAGGTCGGCACCTCGGGGGTCTCCATCTGCACGCTCGACGACGTCAAGCAGCTCTACGACGGCTTTGAGCTCTGTTCACCCACCACCTCCGTGTCCATGACCATCAACGGTCCGGCACCGATCATTCTGGCGATGTTCATGAACACCGCCATCGACCAGCAACTCGATGCCTTCGCCGCTGAAAACGGGCGTGCTCCCTCGAAGAAAGAGTACGAGGAGATCAGGGCCATGGTCCTCTCCAATGTGCGCGGCACCGTCCAGGCCGACATCCTCAAGGAGGATCAGGGGCAGAACACCTGTATTTTCTCCATTGAATTCGCCCTGAAAATGATGGGAGACATCCAGGAATTTTTTATCGCCAACAACGTCCAAAACTTCTATTCGGTCTCCGTTTCCGGCTACCATATCGCCGAAGCCGGCGCCAATCCGATAACCCAGCTGGCCCTCACCCTCTCCAACGGCTTCACCTACGTCGAATACTATCTGGCCAGGGGCATGTCCATCGATCAGATAGCACCGCGGCTGTCTTTTTTCTTCTCCAACGGCATGGACCCGGAATATACGGTGATCGGCCGGGTGGCCAGGCGCATCTGGGCAGTGGCCATGCGTGAAAAATACGGCGCTGCGGGAAATTCTCTCAAACTGAAATATCATATCCAGACTTCGGGCAGGTCCCTGCACAGCCAGGATATCCAGTTCAACGATATCCGCACCACCCTGCAGGCGCTCTGCGCCATCTACGACAACTGCAACAGTTTGCACACCAATGCCTACGACGAGGCCATCACCACGCCGAGTTCCCAGTCGGTGCGCCGGGCTCTGGCCATCCAGCTGATCATCAACCGTGAATGGGGTCTGGCCAAAAACGAGAACATGAACCAGGGCAGCTTCATCGTCGAAGAGCTCACCGAGCTTGTCGAGCAAGCCGTCCTCGCCGAATTCGACCGCATCACCGAACGAGGCGGTGTTCTCGGCGCCATGGAAACCGGCTACCAGCGCTCGAAAATCCAGGAGGAATCGCTCTACTACGAGGCTCTGAAGCATACCGGCGAGCTGCCCATCATAGGCGTCAACACCTTCCGCAATCCCAGCGCCAACGCCAAGGAGGAAAACGCTTCTCTCGAACTTTCCCGGGCAACGGACGAAATCAAGCAGGACCAGCTGCGCCGGCTGGCCGATTTCCACGAACGCCACAAAGATCAGGCGCCCCAGGCCCTGGCCAGCCTCAAAAAGGCCGCCCTCGCCGGCGACAACCTCTTTGCCGAGCTGATGGAAACCGTCAGGTCCTGCAGCCTCGGGCAGATCACCACCGCC
Source organism: Desulfopila sp. (assembly GCA_041642275.1). Lineage (GTDB taxonomy): Bacteria > Desulfobacterota > Desulfobulbia > Desulfobulbales > Desulfocapsaceae > Desulfopila_A. Next base: position 4,601 of record JBEPWT010000043.1, read on the forward strand.
CTCTACGAGGTCGGCGGACAGTATCGCCGCAACATGTAGGAGAGAGAAAAGGAGCCGAAAATATTACCGCCCGGGCTCATCCCGGCTAACAACTGTGGAGATCGAGTACTCAAGCACCCCTAATGCTGCAGAGCAACACAAGGGGTGCTGCTCGCAGCTCTCGCCGGTCTCTTGTAATACATCCACCACGTTCCTACATTCCAAGAAATCGAATACCCAACATCCTAAATGATTGCTAGCCCCATTCCTGGGCACCTGCCATCGTTTCCTGATGCTCTTCTTGGGCAATCCGCTACACTCAGTAATAAGCTCAGTTATGCCTTCTCATGACTGAGGTGTATATTTTCATGGACGCCGCGTACTCTCAAATTTCTTTTTTCTTGTTAGGTTTTGCGGAAGCATGTTTTTCCTGAACAGGAGACATGTAAGCACATGGTATACTATATTTTGTTGAGTTTCTATTTGGCAACATCAACCGCCTGATTTTCTGGTATCCGAAGAAAGTGAGGTAATTTATTCTTTTGGGGAAGAATTTCATGTCGCCATTGTTCATCTGATTGGCGATTCCACCCAGAATCCTCTCTCTAAATTCAATTGCTTTTTTTAGTAGCTAACTACTCGGACTTAATGTGACCCATTTCACCATAATCGGAGACTGGCTAATTTATCCTAATGTTTTAGATACGGGATATCAGCAATCTACAACATCTACTGGAAAGCCATCTCCTCTTAAAATAAAGGAATTTTTAGAACTGAGATATTAACATAGGGGATGAGCGTAGTTATATGCCTTTCTAACAAATAAAGTCAATGCCAGCCCGAAGACCACGTTAGGATAACATCTTCACGCCTGCGTCTTTCACTTTTTCAGAGTTTGATGCATCAATTTTTATGTCGTGGCGAGAAGACAATACCTGCTCATCACCTGCTTCGAGCTCTTCTCTTTCAGCCGCAAGATCAAGCAATGTGTTCAATGCAATATAAATTACTCGTGATCTAAAACCATCATAGTAATTCTTTGCCAGGACAATAACGAAGAACAAGATAAAAAGCAGAATTATAGTATTTTCTGACACTATTTTTTTTATCGGTTCTAATCTCGAGTACAGCAAAATTGCTCCTGTACCTAGAAACAAAATTATTGTCCCCATATCGTTTGTTTTCTTATAGAGAAGAAAGTCTGCGTATACCTCTTTGTAAATTTGTTCTATCTTGCGATTTGAATACTCATTCCACCCTATTTGCAGAAGAAGTTGCTTCACGATTTCCTGGTTTTTCGATTTTTGATAATTCTCAGAGCAAAAGGAAGTGATATAAAACGAAAGGAATGGAAGAGTACAGACAATAACTACAAGAGGATACGACAGGGTGCCTTCCAAATCTGCAATAGAAATAATCTGAAAAAGGTCACTAATATATAAAACAGCTCCTCCAGTAAGAATAACCAATACAGCAAAAAGAAAGCCACGCTTTAATGGATAATGGAACACCCCGTTAACAGTTGCAAGCAACGGCATACTGAGTCTACAATCACTGCTGACTTTTATTTTATTTTTATACTTTTCCCAGAATTTCTCAGCAAAGGAAAGTTCTGTACAGAAGTAGAGAACAAGCTTCGGAGTAAACAGCGTTATTTCCTGCCTCTTCATTACCGCTTTGTACGGCACCGCAATGAAAAGCAAGGAAAATAAGACCATATAGACAATTCCGCCCAGTATATCCAGCCATTGCTGCTCCATCGCACAGAATCCTAATGTTGCCCTTACGCATTCTCCAGCATAAGAGCGATCATCCCATCTTACCGTATCCTTAGAATACTAATAGACAAGCCACTGTCCGCCATGCCAGTACATTTTGTACGCATACGTAGAATACCAGAATCTATACGTTTGCATGTACAAGTCCTTTTTCAACAAATGTTGCTTCCGTTCGTCATAGCGTCCCTCCTGAGCCTGAGTAAGTAGTTTACTTGATTCCTCATCGCCTCTTGATGCTGCAATAAGCAGCCACTTATGTGCCTCTTGAAAATCAGGCCCCATCTCCTCGAGTCCAGAAAGATAAATTCTACCGAGCGCTGCCTGAGCATTCAAATTCCCTCTCTCTCCTGCCTTTCGCATCCACTCGATCGCCTGATAGCTGTTCTGCTCAACGCCATCACCGCGAAAATATCTTAGTCCTAGATCGAAAGCTGCTCGGCTGTCTCTACCCGCAAGCTCCTTTAATTCAGCAATACAATGTTCATCGAGATCTTGAGACATCGCCATTTGTTCCTCTAGTATAGACTCTTGCTCGTCCTGTCTTTTCGTGATCTTAATCTCGATATCTTGTTGGACACTTGCTTTACCTTCGGACTTCTCAGCAACTCCACTCTGAACAATCTTAGGCTTCGAGTGAGAATCATTATCTTCGAATTTTGAGGAGAGTCTATTTGCCTGTTCCTCCTCCCTATCGGCAGAAGATTGTTGCTTTTCGATGGCTTTTATGACCATTTTTTCGCCCTTTTTCATACTATCATGAGAATTTTCAACTGAACTGCTCGGATATGACGCATGAGCGGAAGATGGTGAAAGATTTTTCTGCTCGGTTTGCTGCATCACTGAAAATTCAGGCTCAGAAGAAGGAGTCGGCAGTCCTCTATAGTAAGTGACAAGCGCAGCACTAACCGAAGTAATTAAAGAAAATATCAGTATTTTTTTCATGAAATTATTCTTTCTCGATTATGTTTGAGATTAGTTCACCTTTAAAGTTCCTCCTCTTCCCAATCCACCTTGAACATTTTGAGCTTTGTAGTTTCTCAATACTCTTACCATTCCGTTATAAGAGTCTAAAAATGCCGCTACCGTCGCTTTTCCTTCAGGTGTTCGGGTATATCCTCGTAAAACACCGTAATGATCCGAGCCGAACATTCCCAAAGCAGCACTAAAATTGGTGGAGGTCGCACTACCCTCGGAGATGGAGAGCTGAATTGCACTTCGCACATCGAATAGAGAGAGTGTTACAACGGAAGATTTTGCTTTCATTCCCGAAGCGAGTCTGCCAAAGTTCCCCGGCAAGAATCCGCCAACTGTACTCGCAATACCGCCGATTGAATCGTTATCAATGATTATCCGAGGCTCAAGGTAATAGTCCGCAGCTACACGCTGTCCTTTGTGCTGTTTTGATCCGGCCCTATACTCACCGGAATTTCTCTGAATATCGGTGATGCGGCTCAATCGGTTGTCGGCACGAAGATCCCCCACCGAAGTTATCACAAAACAATTGGACTGCTGGACGGCCAGGCGAATCAATGGTTCAACGGACGTCACATTGGTCGCGCGCATAAAATGAGAATACCAGGTCGCTGCTCTACCGTCATCAATTGCCAGCGTCCCAAGAGTTTGATCACAATACTCGAGGCTCAAATTTCCATCGAAATTTTCCGATCCTGCTGCCGCACCCGAAACGGCTGTCCCACCTGATCCCGCCTTCACACAACCGGATAACAACAATCCGAAGATTACTAATGCAACCGGTAAAGTATACAATTCGCTTCTCCGCTTCATCCCCACCCCTCCCCCTTAATAAGTCATTAAATCTCTAACCTACTGCCGTGCTTGCATATAACCAATTTAGCCCCTTCTAACATGCCGCTCTATTGTCGATAGAACGATCTATTAAAAATTGTGGCCTCTAACTTCTTTCGTAAGTCGCGCTAGCAAAGGACATGCCAAGCGAGTGGCCTAACCAGCGGCACTCCCTTTCAATTGGAAAAACAAGGTTAGATGCACTGACCAGATTATGAAATAAAACAACCTTTGCTGACCATTGATCTAAAAATAAGAATATTAAACGATATCGATCTTCGATATTTAACGATCCCAAAAATTATCGAATCAACGCCAACGATCAATAAGCATGAAAGGAGACCTGCGGTGTTCAGTCTTGTTGCCTCCTCAGAGACAACTCGTAGTTGTGAGGCAGTAATGCTGACATCGCCTTAAAGACATAGACAGCAAGAGCAACGAAAAAGAATAGGAGAATAAATGCAAAAACAATACTTCCGAACTTGAGCTGCCAGATGAAAAAGAACGGGAGAATATATGTCACTGCAAAAACAAAACATAGTAGCAAACGTTTTTTCATCTGATAATCTGTTTCCGGAAAGCCTTCTGGCCATATGCCTCCTGCCCCAGTCTGTCTCACAAACTCCAGCAAGTGCTCTTTTTTGTCAGGATTTGTCAAAATCATGACGATTAGCCAAGTGCTGACGACAAGCAGAGTCAAGACGATAAGCTTCAAAGGATAGTGCGAAAGCGCTGTTTCTACGCAAATACCGTCAATAATCTGCCTGAAATAAGTATTGTACTGATACAGATAATCGTATGTGAGAGTGTACACGAGAGAACTCAACATTGCGGCGATTTGTGTCCACGCATTTATTCGCCACCAGAACCAACGTAGTAAAAATACTGGTGCAACACCAGCGCTGATTGAAAAGATGAACTTCTGCAGTGTAAGGATTTTGTCATTATTGAACGCAAAGAAGAGAGCAACGGTTGATACAACAAGCATTGCCGCAAAAGACATGTATTTATATTGTTGGTCTGTTCCATTCTTATATAAATACGTTTTGACAATATCTACTGTCAATAAACCCCCGCCCCAATTCACGATGCTCTCAAGAGTAGTGATAAAGCTGAAGAGAATCGCAATCAGAGCAATAGCTTTAAAGCCGTCCGGGAGATGTTGCAAGGAGATCTGCAAATAAAAAGCTTCCTTATCGATTGTTTCGAGATTATTCAGCTTGTATTCCAACAAACCACAGTCCCAGATGGTGCTCACGAACAAAAACATAAGGCTTGATAGTAAGATCGGAACGAATAAGGTCTTGAAAGCGGCGAACTGACTTTTAGCTTGTAAATGACGTTGCGCGTTGGGATCCGAATTATCTACGATATTAACTGACCACCATTGAACAAAAATAAATACAAAGAAATTCGGAAAATTACTGTTCTCATCAGTTGTTCCAAGCTCAGGGATCAACCGAATCTCATCACCAGCAAGCTGAGCAAGTGTACTATAAATGCTACCGACTCCACCGTATGCCTGAATTAAAAAAAAGCATATCATCACCGGAGCCACCAAGCAGACGATCGCATTTAGAACATCCGTTCTAATCTTTTGGTGAAACGAGTTCTTCAAAACCAGAAACAGAACTATACCTATCAGTACATACTCTGCCGTCAAATTTGCTCCCAGCGCAAGCACATCAAGTAATTTTCGTAACGCCAGAATTAGAAAAGAAGCAAAAAGCGGGATAACAAAAATTGCGAGAAATATAGCTCTAAAGATGTGTAAAAAAGTACCTGATGCACCTGAGAACCGTAATCGTATCAGTTCATTGTCAGTTCGAAACTTAAGCCTCGACCACATTGCTGCATAAAGAATTGCAGGTACTCCTGCCAGCCAGAATCGGTTTTTCAGCATCCAAATTCCTGAATAACCATCCTCCAGAATAAGTCCCATGCTCATCATGTCCGTCATAGGACTCCACTCAATCATCAATAGAGACGCTGCCAGGATTAACCAACTCGGCTTCTTGTCCTCACCGAACATATGATTGAAGCGTTTAGCGCGGAACAGAATGGACAGAGCGGCAATAATGACAAGATAAAGTGCAATGACAGAGTAATCGAGAACCGAAAGCTGAATCATGATGCTAATTTAAATGCCTGCTGATTGTATTCTCAGTAACCCCCATTATCTTCGCCAACTCTTTCTGCGTCGGCTTCTTCGGTATGTCCAGAGTTGCATTTTCATGCTCGATTATAGCGGAATAGATCGCATACAGATGCCTAATATATGATTTTTTCAAATTTTGTAGCGGCTTTTTAACAACTAACTGCTTCAAGTCATTTCGATCTTTTGGCTCCTTCAGAAATGACTTCAGCTCACTGTCATAAAAGGTAGTATCGCTATTCTGTTGAGAAGCTTCTTGCCCCTCTCTCCCAGCTTTAAGCGCATTCAATTCGTCATCGCCGAAAACAATCCACTTCCGTAAAAAGTTATTCAGTTCACGGATATTCGACTCTTTCCACTCCCGGTTGACCAGAAGATCAAGTGTCAAATTTGAAGCCAATTTATCCTGAAACTCCTTTATGTCATATGGAGTCAGTTCGCGTATCTGATTCTTATTGAAAATTGTTGTCCACGTGTATCGCTCTAATAGAATAAAAGCAATTTTGCATAACGTTCCAGGACTCCGTTTTTCCAGTTCGCGCAACGGAAGCAGGTCAATATCCAGTTGACCGATACGACTTTTCAAATCCGCGCGGACGCTATTGCCGTCAAGCCGAGAGGGTTGTCCTGCAGCTATTATGCGTGTATCAGAATACCGGTTCTCCGTACTGCCAAGCGGTCTATACTCACCGCTCTCCATAAACCGCAGCAGTTTAGCCTGAATGCGAGGGCTCATATCCGGCAACTCGTCCAAAAACAGGGTGCCGCCGTCCGCAACCTCAAGAATACCCCGGTAGTCACTGCATGCCTGATTGTGAGAGCCTTTCTTGTACCCGAACATTTCGCTTTCAAGAAGTTCGTCCGGTAATCCTGCACAATTAAGTGCAATAAAAGGCATATCTCTTCTTGTACTCAGCTCATGTATCGACCAAGCTACTGTCTCTTTTCCAGTTCCGGAATCGCCTTTTATGAGTATGTTAAAATCGGTTGCCGCAATTTTGTTAATTCTCTCTCGGAGTTCATCGATTGGATTTAAGGCACTCGAAACCTCACAAGAATAACTGCCCCCGGCCATGTCCGGTTCGCCCTGCTCAAAAAATCTAAGAGCACGCGCATACTCTTTGTCAAGCGAATCTCCTTCTACAGGTAACCCTTCTATCAGCTGCCTGCAAACATCTCCGAGCTTGCTGACTCTAGAAATTATCGCGAGCATGAGCCGGTACTGCACCCAGATTCGATGCAATGACTCATCCTCTTTCTCCTTATGAGTTGTTAATGCGTTTTTGGGCTTTTGCCGTCGCTTCATGTCGTTTGTTAAAAATTCCACACCAACATCAGAGGACCACTGTTTCATGTGCTCGAAACACTCATAACACGCGAGGCAAATCTTATCCGGTGCAACATCATGCCCATGCAAGACCGAAGCAGCATCTCGCAACTGATCCTCTGACAAGTAATGCACAGACAATAAAATCTTGTCCTCAGCCGAACACTTCGGCAACAGCTTCTCCAAACGCTTTGCAAAAGAAATGCCCCTGACGTGCTCCACAATGCCCAGCGAATAGCCACCTAATACGCCAAAATACCTCCTTGCAAAAGACACCGAGGTCTCCCGCGAGTCTACTAGAACATGAAGTTTCATGAGCGATTCACTTATTGCTTAAATTAATGGATTGTTCGACGTTTAGAGATCCACCTACTTTTGCCGCAAACAAGCTACCAAGTTTTCACGAATTTCAATACCAAAAAATTCGAAAATTAGATACGCATACACCGTAAGATATAAGTCAGAACGAGAGCGATACCCAATGTGGTACCCAATGTTTTAATTAACAGATTTGGGTCTTTATCTTCTTTATTTTCATATGATTTATTTTTGTCAGCAGTTTGTTGTACCGTCTGTTTGGAGGTTTCAGGGTTAGTGTAAGCGCCAAGGGAACCCCATCTTTTTTTCTTTCGCGTAACCAGGTCTGATGCGCCATCCATTACAACAAGGAGGGTGCACATGATGAAAACAGGCAGATCGAAAAGAGAAAGTAGAAAAGTAGCGCGCCGCTGGCAGGCACGTATATAAGCACTGGAAAAAAGTGGTTTGAGGCGTGCGGAATATTGCCGCCGACATGATCTCTCCTACGATGCCATGACCTACTGGCTCCGCAAAAATCTCGAAGGCAATAGCAGTAAGCAGCCAACATTGGTACCGGTGCCCTTGTAGTTCCGGATAAATGGATCGACGCAAAGCTCATCCGGCAATATTGTACGAGTCGTGCTGCCAGGGGATGTTGCCGTTGAAGTAAGCAAAAACTTCTCACCGTCTATTTTGGCAAGCGTGCTCTCCGTTCTGGAGGCACGCCGATGATGTTGCCGACTTTCCCTGTACAAGTCTACCTTGCCGCCGGTGTGACCGATATGCGCAAGTCAATTAACGACCTCTCCATTCTGGTGGAGGAGCAGCTTGATCTTGACCCATTGTCCGGGCACCTTTTCTGTTTTTGCTACAGGACAAGGCTCGGTAAGTATGTTTCCTGATAGGATAGAACCGTCTATGCACAAAGAATTGATCAGAAATGGAGCAACTGCAAACCGAAGATCACCAAAGGCTTCTCTCAAAAGTGCAAAAGAACTGCTACTTAAGATACCTACGCCATGAAAAACCGGTATTCAAAAACTGATTTTGTATTGTATCGTTGCTGAAAAAAGTCAATACCGAACCATTCACCTAAATAATCCAAGAAACCGTTTTTCAAGCTCTTTTCGTTTATGCTGAATCACTTTCAGCATTGGGATAAGATCTTCCGAGATCGTTTCGCAATCATTCCAGCGGATTGTCGAGCACTGGGCGGGACAGATATACCAGGTACAGACAAAGGGGCGTACCACACGGGGAAGCTCGCAGCCTGCTGCCCTCAGGTGATCACACCCTTTCCCCTTTTTTGTGGCGATTTGAGCGGACGGCAGTTTTTGCTGCAGGCAAAAGAGAAAAAGCAAATCCCTGAAATCGTACCAGACAGTTGCGCGAACACAGCAGATATCGACGCAGCTCGGGCAGCTTAGACGGCAGAGCCGGTCCAGATCAGCATCGGCCTCCGCTATCCCGGCGGCAATGGACTGCGCCAATGTCTCCAGGCGGCGGTCGGCGACAGCCGGCATCGATTGTCTGAAAAACACTTCGACCTGCCTCCACTCATCTTCTGTTTGCCAGGGCACAGTTGGAACACTCATTCCTGCTTCTTCACCGTGATAGGCTGGCCCTGTTTGCCGAAGTAGACGACAACCAGTTCCGCCGGCTCATCGGAATCGTTCACGCCGTAATGCTCTTGACCCACCAGCTCAATGAGGGCATCGCCTTCTCGTATGGTCTTTCTCTCACCGGTGGCGGCGACAACCGTCAGTTGACCGCTGAGCATGTAGGCGACGTTGATCACCGGGTGAATATGCACCGGCAGCCGGGTATCCGGCGCCACCGTGATCTTCAAAACCGTTACCTCGGTTTCGCCGGTATCGAAATCGGGCAGAGAAGTACCGTTCCACGAAGCAGTGGATTTTGTCAGTTCGTCGACCTTGACGCCGTCTGCCACTGCCCCTGAGACACACAGCCCCACCAGCAACAGGTTTATCCAAAAAAACTTATACATACCAGATTCCTTGTCTGAAAAGTGAAGAAAAAAGAGGGCTACTGCCAGGCGAAATAGGGTTGTTCGAAGTGATCGACCCTTACCGCCTTGCCCAAAAGAGCAACCTCTCTGAATTGATAGATGATGGCGCCGGTGGGGCTTGCTATCCACCCCTGGCCCACGGGCATCAGCAGCACCGGTTCGTCGCTTTCCGGAATGTTCTGCAGCACAGGTGCGTCTTTACGCATGAACTCCTGCAGGGGAATTCGGTGAATGGAGTCCACCTCGGCGGGGTTGGGGATAAGATGATGCCCCGAACCGGCCCAGAGTACCACCGGCGTAATGGTAAAGCCGGAGCGGGTGGTGAAATCATCGAGTCTGCCGAGCACGGCGTCGCTGTCCAGCACGAGCCCCACCTCTTCAGCCAATTCCCGCAGAGCCGCTATCTCCGGACTCTCATTACCCTCCAGCCCGCCTCCGGGCAGCGCCCACTGGCCGGCATGACTGCTCAGAGATTGTGCCCTCCTGGTCAGGATAAGTGCCGCCTGACGGGCGGAGACGCTTTTACTCTCATAGACCGGTTTCTCACAGCCGACATCGACCAGCGTCAGAGCCACGGCGGCGCGACGGGTGTTCTTCCCCTGATGACCGCGAACGGCAAAACCTGCCAGGTTGGCGGCGATGCGCTGGCGCAGTTCCTCCACCAGCGGCCATGATTGCCGGTCTGCTCCGCCTGTAGCTGCCATTTTTTCCTCGTGCCGGTATTTCCTGAAAAATGAGCCTATAGCGTTAAACAGCCCACGCCTGGAACAGTGACGCTAGGCCATCTCCTGCAATATTTTTTTGACGGTGTTGCCGTCTGCCCTGGAACCGAAATGGGCCATGATGGGCCGCATCGCCTGCATTGTATTGCCCAGAGCGGCAAGATCGATATTCTCTCGTATCCAGCTGCGGATATCCTCCTCACTGGCCTGCTGCGGCAGGTAGCCTTCAAGTACGGCAATATATCCGCCCTCCTCGCCACCGGAGGCGGCCAGCAGTTCTCGTTCCGACTTTATCAGTTTTTTTATGATGCCCACCACCTGGTCATCGCTCAATTCCTTGTCCGGCTGGCGCTGGAATTCGCCGATGAGAATACGTATCGCCCCGGTTTTTTCCTTGTCCCTGGCCTTCATGGCCTCCTTCAATTCCGCCTGTATTTTCCGTTGCAAAGCCATAACTTCCTCCCAAAAAAATTTCGTCCATTGTACCGGCTCCCCAAAATCCGGCAACAGATCTTTTTTCCCACCTCCAGCTCCCTGACGGGCCCGGCAAATCACCCCACCAAACGGGTCATATATGGCAGCGGTCTTCGTCTTTTACCTTGGAAACCCCCGGGATCAGGGTCTGGGTAGAGATTACGCCGGTCCATTTGCGGATGGTGGAGAGGATGAACTGGGAGAGGAGCTCGGCGTCGGAGGAGAGCAGATCGCGCACCAGCTTGACCTTGATGATGATATCGATGGAGCCGTGCACCGAATGCACCTCCCGCACCTCGTCGAGGGCCAAGAGCTTGTCGAAAATCCGCTGCTCATACCTGCCGTCGACGTTGAGAAGGATGAACACGGTCATCTGCGGATGCATGTCGGGGTATTTCTGTTCCTGATGCCTGGTCATTTGCCGCCGGAATTCTTCCATGTCCCGGGGGATGAGCTGATCAACGCCGATGCCGTATTTTCTCTTCTTGCCCATTTCCCACTGGTGCACGGAAATATAGAGATAGAGATCATCCACCGTCCTGCCGGGAAAGGACTCGACCAGTTTCTTTTCACGTATTATCCCGGCCAGCGGCTGATAGATGGTGGCATACCAGTCGGCGGCGGCAACCTCGTAGCCGACCTCTTCATCGCGCTCGTCGGCAAGAAAGCGGCGGTGTTCTTCAATCTGCTTCTCGAGATGCTCGTACTGCCCGAGTTCAGTGAGCTCAATATCCCGGGTCAGCCCGGCCTTGTGGCGAAATTCGCTTTTTTCCAGGTACAGCCTGTTCTCAAGCGTATTCTTCGACGGCAGAAGCTCGACAATGCGGGAGCGGATCTCCGTAAGGCCCAGTTCCTTGGCCGCCTTGAACCGGTGATGGCCATCGAGGATGAAATAGTCATCCCTTATCTGATACAGAGAGATGGGCGGTATGGCCTTGCCGGCTTTCATCGCTTCGATGATGTTCTCGGTCCGCTCGTCGCGCCTGCCGCTCCTGGTCCTGAACTGGTTATCGAAGTCGTGGTAGCGGCCGACGCTGCCGACAATTTTCTCCAGGGGGACCATGGAAGTCCCGCGTTTTACCGACTCATAGGCCTCTTCGCGTTCACGCCTGGTATTGAAACTGCGGCTCTGCGCCTTTTGCTCCTCGGCCGGCGAGTCTGAAAAAAAATTCCTGAAGGCCTCCAGGACCTTAGACTTCGAAAACATAGTAGCCATAGCTGTTTACCACCTGGGTTCGGTTAACGCGGGTAATTCGTTGCCTGTCGTCGCTGAAGAGCCTGTGGATATGACCGTGGATAAAGTAGGCCGGTTTGTACTTGTCGATGAAACCGGCAAAACATTTGAAGCCCTTGTGGCAGGGATCTTCGGCGTCATGAATATGGCGGGGCGGTGCATGGGTGACGACGATATCGGGTTTTCCACGCCAGAGTGCAAACCGCATGCGGCCGATGAAGGCCTGCATCTGTTGTTCCGTATACTGATTCTCGCCGCCGTTGTACCAGCGGCTGCCGGAAAAGCCGATAAGCCTGCGATTATCAAAAGTGACGATACGGCGGTCTATGCAGGTGCAGCCGACGGGTGGAGCGTTGCCGTAGCGCAGATCGTGATTGCCCTGGACGTACATGAGCGGGGCATCGAATCGATGGCGCAACGAACTCAGGAATTCCGGCGGCAGATCGCCGCAGGAGAGTATCAGATCGATATTCCGGCACCCCTTCGGTTCATCTCCGGCCTCCAGCAGTTCCTCCGAAACCTTGTCGGAAACCGATAATATTTTTAATCCCATGCCGTCAACAAACCCCAAATTCACATCGGCCAGCGAATCGTATGCCGCCCCTGTCTTTTCTATCCTTTATTCTCATAGCCTATAGTGCTTATACCAGAAAAGCAAAGACGCATAAACCTAATCGTCGAACGGATAGGCCGAAGGCACCTGCATATGTCGTAAATTTCCTGACCGAGGGCAACACGACCAGGAAGAACCGGCAGCAGCGGCGCCAGAACCTGACCATCGTCGCCGGCGGGATATCATAAGAGAAACAAGGTGAGTGTTTACGGAGTACCGAAATTAGAAGAAAATCTCAACCTTGCCGATGGCGCTGAGCTTGTTCTGCAAATGCCCCACCTGGGAAAAAATTTTCTTTAAGGCGCTCTTTTCCATATAGTTGAGTTCATCGGGGGAAATATGATTGTCGGGGTCCTGACCCCTGTCAAGCATGACGACCTGGTGACGAAACCGAATCTGCATCAAATAGTTGTACGCCTCGGTGATATCGTCGTGCAGTTCTTTGCCGATAAAGCTTTTGGTTTTCAAACTGTCGAGGCGTTCGAGGGTATTGGACTCATCGAGGGCAAAGTTAATGGCATAGAGCCGGGCATAGCCGACAATGAGGGCGATGACATGTTTTATATTGAAGGTGTTGGGATGCTCGCCGCCGGCCTCCGTTGAGATATTGCCGAAAAAATCGACGGGCAACCTGAAAAGCAGGGCGTTCTGGGCAAGCTGGTAGAAAAAGGCATCCCTGTTGGCCACCTGTCGGCTGATATGGCGGCGCAGACTGCCCACCAGCAGTTTTTCCCCATAGGTGCAGCGGAAATCAAAAAAGATGCTGACCTCGAGCAGATCCTTGGGTTTGGCTTCGGTTATCCAGCGGCTGAAATAGTCCTTCCAGACGGCAAGGGGCTGGCACCACTGCGGATTCATGGCCATGACCTCGCCCTTGCAAAAATCATAGCCCGCCTGGTCGAGCCAGGTGCAGACCTTTTCCGAGAAGCGCAGGAAATACTTTTTTACCTCTTCCTCCCTGCTTTCGGCCACATCCTCGTAGATGAGGGCATTGTCCTGGTCGGTGGCCAGGGTCTGTTCCCTGCGGCCTTCGCTGCCGAGACTGATGAAGGCAAAAAGCGCGGGCGGCTCGCCGAGATCGTCGATGGCAAACTCGATGCACCTGAGCAGCACCGCCTCGGAGATCATACTCGTTATGCGGGTGATGTTGCGGGCATGGGCGCCGGAGTCGACCAGGGACTTTATGATGCGGGGCAGCCGCTCGGTGCCTGCGGCAATCTCCTCGATGGAGACGGCCTTGCGTATCTCGTCGACGAGGAAGGTAGAGGAATAGCGGTGGACGTTGAGCAGATCCTCGTTGGAAACCACCTTGACCACCTGGCCGCTGTCGTCCTTGACTATCAGGTGCTTGACGCCTTTCTCCTCCATGAGCATGACCGCCTCGAAAATGAGCGCCGAATCCTTAATGAATATCAGGGGAGCGCTCATGATTTCGGCGACCGGCGCGGCATAGTCCATGCGTCCGGCCACCACCCGCTCCCGCAGCGCCATGTCCGTGGCTATGCCGACGATCTCTTTGCTGGCATTCTCAACGAGCAGAGAGCTGCAGCCGCTGTCGCGCATGCGTTCTGCGGCCCTGTATACCGGAAGCGTACTTTCGCAAATGAGAAGTTCGCCCTCGACGTGGCGCAGAGGCTGATTGAGGAAAAGAAGAGATGTCTGCAGTTCGACTATCAGTTTTTCCCGATGGCTGTCATGGCGGGTCTCTTCGCTGACATCCTCTATGATACCATCGCAGTAGAGTACTTCTCCATCGGCATTGCGGGTGAGCACGAGCGAGAGCGAGACACTGGCGGTTTCCGACCGGCGCTGCAGATCCATAACCTTGTTTTTGAGAAAACCTTTGTCGGCAACCAGTTCATAGAGGTTCAACGGCACCCCGTATCGGCTGAAAATTTCCTGAAGGCTCAAATCACCGCTTTCAGGCTCCAGTTCCAGGAGCGAGTAAAAGGCCTGGTTGGCCTCCAGCACCTGCATCCTACTGTCGGCCTGGGCTCTGAAGACGCCGATATTGAGGCTGGCGGTGAGTTGGCGGTATTTTTCCCTGCTTTCCACCAGCTCCTTTTCGATCTGTCTGGTACCGGAGGTGTCGCGTATGCTGACGATGGCCGCCTCGCGCCCGTCCAGACGCATTTTCGAAACAGTCAGGGTCACTTCTTTTTTTTCCGTCTCCGACCCCAGTAAAAAGGCGTGATGCACCCCCTCCATCACCTGGCCGTTCTTTTCCAGAGAAAGCTCTGCACCCTCCTGCACCGGCGAGAGAATCTTCCTGATCTCCATATTGTCCAACTCCTCGCCTGAAAGGCCGATCAGCTTCTGTACGGGGGTATTGGAGTAAATACAGCGGCCGCCAAAAAACATCAGAATAGGTTCCGTGGCCGCCTCCACCAGCTGCTTGTACTTGATCCTCGATTTTGCCAGTTCCTCCTGGACGCTGCTCCGCTGTCTCTCGAAGAGCAGGCTCTGTCTGCCGACGTAGAAGAGAATGACGGCAAGCACGGCCACCGCGGCCATGCCCATACGGGAAAGCCGAGCCGAAATATCCGCTGTTTTGCGCTCGACATCATCGAGAAAGACGCCGGTGCCGACGACCCAGTCCCAGGGGAGGAAGTGCCTGACAAAGCTGAGTTTGGGTACCGTCATTTCTTCACTATATTTTTTGTTCCAGCTGTAATCGACAAAACCGCTGCTCTGCCGGGCAACGATATCCTTTATCTCCAGAAAGAGTTTCTTGCCGTGGGCATCGGTGTAACTGCTGAGATCCTGGCCGACAAGCTCCTGTGAATAGGGATGCATTATCAGCATGGGGGTGCTGTCCGTCACCCAGAAATAATCTCTGTTGTGCTCGCCGTAGCGCAGGGTCGCCATCAGCGACAGGGCATTGTTCTGCGCCTGCGTCCTGCTCAGACTACCGCTCTGCTCCTCGCCGTGGTAGAACTCCATAATATTCCAGGCGGCCTTGGTCAGTTCCTGCAGCATCATCTTCTTGCCATCGACAAAGCTTTTTTCAAACGCGGGAATAATGATGAGATAGATCGCCAGTACCGTAAAGAGGATTGCCGTCAGGGTCGGCAGGACGATGGAGATGAAAAAGCGCCCCCAGTCCTTGAAAAACCTCTGTACTCTATTCATACGCTTCTCCTTGGGACAGCCTGGCGGGACAGCCGCGGGACGGTATTTTCCCCGCCTCTCAAATAAACAGCGATGACGATCTTGCAGACACGCTCTCCTGCAGTCTGCGTTTGTGTATGCCGATGCACCTTTGGGAGATGGTGCCGCAGCCCTCTATCTGCCCCTTTTCCAAAAGCGTGAAGAGATTGAGGACGATGTCGGGGTCGAACTGTTTGGCGGCGCCGAGTCCAAGGTTGACGACCGCATC
>JBEPWT010000044.1:0-20059 GCA_041642275.1 Desulfopila sp.
TTCTGCCTGAGATAGCATAGCATTTCGTGCAGATGGCCCATCAGCAACACCTGCCCCGGCAAGGATTTGTAGAATCCGGAGACGGAGTCGATGACCACCAGGGCACACTTTTTATCCTCGACGAAGCGGCGCATCATATGGGCGATTTCTCCGGGGGAAAAATCGCCGACGTTGATCTGGACAAATGTGACCAGCCCTTTTTCGACCAGGGGGGCGAAATCCATGTTCATGCCTTTGGCCCTCTCCTTATAGGTGCGGACCTGTTCGTCGAAGACGAAAACGGCCACATGCTCGCCCTGCCCGGCCATATGGTAGGCATAGAGGGAGGCCATGGAGCTTTTGCCCGTCCCCGAGGCGCCGGCCAGCAGACAGGCAGTGCCCCGATGCAGGCCGCCGTCGAGCATGGCGTCGAGCTCCTGATTGCCGCTGGCAACACACTGGTAGGGCTTCCTGTCATAATCCTCTCTCACCTGCGGCAGCGGCGGATAGACGACGAGGCCGCCTTGGCAGATGCGGCAGCTGTACCTGCCGCCCTTGAAGCCGATGCTGCGCATTTTCTGGACGGCGAGATAGCGATGCAGGCCGCCCATGGGCGGCAGCTGGAGCTCCAGGGCGATGACGCCGTGGGCCAGGGTGCGGAAGCCCGATTTTTCCTCGGCGGTGTGAATAAAAAGAGAGGTTATGCCCCTGCGGTCGAGCAGGGCCAGCAGGGACATGGTTTTCTGCTGGTAGACCACCTGCTCGCCGGCGATGAGGCGAAACTGCTCGATGGAGTCGAAGACCACCAGCGTCGGCTCGATCCTGGCAACGGCGGCTTCGACGGCCTTGAGCACCTCGTTGAGCTGCATCTCCGAGCCGGGCAGCAGGGTCTGCTGGTTGAAATGGGCCTCGTTCATGGCCTCGGCGGTGAGAATTTCCATGTCGATACCATCAAGGTCCCAGCCATGGGAGACCGCCATCTCCAGGATATCGGCCCTGGACTGGAGGATGGATATATACAGGCCCTTCTCGCCCCTGGCGGCGCCGGCGAGCAGAAACTGAAAGGCCAGGGTGGTCTTGCCGGTTCCCGCCTCGCCCTGAATCATATAGGCGTGGTTTTTGGGCAGGCCGCCGCCCAGTATTTCATCGAGGCCTGTAATGCCTGTCGATATTCGTTCAATTTTCATGGATTCTATCCGATTATAAAATTACCGGCCGTCGAAGTTCCCGATCTCGGGCAGAGATTCGGAGATTTCCGCTGTTGGAACATATGTTACATTTTATATTACATTTTCCTTACACAGAAAACACGCCATATTATAGCGGGAGCAGAAAAAGCACACCAGCTTTTTCAAGGCCCCGGCCCGGATATTTTTTCATCTGCCCGATGATGCTCACCGAGCTTGCCGCAGGCAGTCCTCGATCACCTCCAGTATAACTTCGGAGGCGGAGTCCTTGGTTACATAACGGACGGCGCCGGCACTGCGCATGGCCGCCTCCATATCCTCGCGCTCATGCATCGACAGGCCGATGACGACAATGGCCTCGTCCAGCTCCTTGATCCTTCTGGTGGCCTCGACGCCGCTCATGCCCGGCATGCTGATATCCATGAGCACCAGCCGGGGATGGTACTCCTTTACCATTTCAAGAGCCTGCTCCCCGCCCTCGGCCTCGACGAAGATGTAGCTGTCGCAGAGCTCCTCGAGCATCAGACGCAGGGTGAAGCGCAGATCCTCCTGGTCGTCGACGATGAGAATCACCGGTTTGGCCCCCCCCTCCTCCACCTGCCGGCGGTTATCGGCAAGCAGGGACTCCCGGGCTTCGGCCGGCGACTCCGCCGGGGCCTCCGGTTCTATCATGGAGGGCGGCAGGGTGATCACCGTCCTGGTGCCATCACCCGGCTGGGAAATGATCTCTATCCGGCCGCCCATGGCCCGCACCTGTTCGACGACGCTGAGAACGCCGAAATGTTCGTTGGCCGGCGTATCGATCCGCTGGGTATCGAAGCCGGATCCCCGGTCTTCGACGCTGATCTCCAGGGCGCCGTCATCTTGGAAAATCACGGTCACATCGGCCTCTTCGACGCCGCCGTGCCTGTAGGAGTTGAACAGCAGTTCTCTGAGGGCGCGGTAGAGAAAATAGCCGGTCTCCTCGGCAATGGGCCGCTCCTTGCCTTCGACGGCGATATTGACAAAGAAATCAAACTTGGCCTCGGCCCATCGCATAATCCACTGCAGACAGACGGAGACGCCGGTTTCGAAAAACAGCGGCGGGCTCAGCTCCGTGGTAATGATCCGGGCATGGTCCATGGCCTCGCCGAGCAGACGCAGGCTCTCGCTCAGCGACGGCCGGGCCGGCGCCGGCGAAAGCTCGTAGCCTCTTTCCACCAGCATTTTCGCCGCCGCCAGGGCCTGCTGTATCTCGTCGTGGAGCAGTTGGGAGAACCTTCTTCTCTCCGCCTGCTCAAGACTCATCAGACGGGCGGCGAGATTGCGCAGCTGCTCGGTTCTGACGATCACCTTCTCCTCGAGACGTTCATTGAGTTCGGCCAGCTGTTTCTCGGCCTTGAGGCGATCGCTTATATCATGGCCGACGGTGGATAGACCGATGATCTCTCCCTGCTCGCTGCGAATGGCGGAAAGGCTCATGAGCATCGGTATCCGGCGGCCATCCCTGGCCAGGCGGACCGTCTCGATGGGCTCGACGGACTCGCCCCGCAGCAGACGCACCTGCAGAGCCGAAAATTTCTCCTGCTCCTCTTCGGGTATGGTCAAAAAGCAATGGACCCCCACCGCTTCCTCGGCCGTATAGCCGAAGAGCTCTTCTGCTCCCCGGTTCCACTCGGTGATGATGCTCTCGGTATCTTTGCCGATAATCACCTCATGGGCGGAATTGACGATGGCCGCCAGCCGTCCCAGCTGCCGCTGACGCCGGACACGTTCCGACTCGTCCTGAACACAGACGATAACGCCTTTTTGCTGTCCCTCGTCGCTGTGCGGTTGATAGCTGGCACTGATCCATTTTACCCCCCCCCGGCTATATTCCAGTCTTTCGCCATAGCGCACATGCTCGCCGGCCAAGGCCCGAGCAAGATAAGGTTTAATGGTCCTATAGGCCGCCTCGCCGACCACCTCGACTACTTTTTTGCCTTCCACCTCTTCCCTCTCCAGGCCGAACCATTGGAGATAGGCGGCATTGCAGAAGCGGTAGATCTCATCGCTATCGATATAGGCCATCAGCATCGGCACCGAATCGGTGACCAGCCCCAGCATCTTCTCGCGTATGCGCAGATCCATCCTGGTCTTCCTGAGCTCGTCGATATCGATCAGGGAAACGACGACCCCTTTGATAACGTTGTCCAGGGTACGGTAGAGCCGCATTTGCATAACATGGTGCCGGCCGCTGGGGCGGTGGACCACCTCGATATTTTGGGATTCAAAATCATCGATGACCCGCCTCGCCTCCTGCTCCACATCGGCGCCGCTCAACGACCGGCCGATACGGGACGCCGGTGTGCCGACATCTCCTTCGCCCAGCTCCAGGAGCTTGGCCGCCGCCGGAGAAAAGGACCGTATTGCCAGCTCATTATCAAGAGACACTATAGCGATCCGGGTGGACTGGTAAAAATTATGAAGATCGCTGTTGACCACGTCCAGCTCCTGGGTTTTCCGGCGCAGGTCCATATTGAGCTTTTCCAGTTCCCTGTTGGAGAGCCGCAGCTGCTGGTTGGCGATCTTCAGCTCCTCGTTGGAGGACTTCAATTCCTCGTAGGAGGTTTTCAGTTCTTCGTTGGAGGTGCGCAGCTCTTCGTTGGCGATTGTCAGGGCCTGGGAGGTGGTATCCAGATGCTCTCTGGTGCGTGCAAGTTCCTCTTTAAGCAGCGGGTCATTTTCATGGCCGCCGGACTCACCCTTGTCGGACTCACCCTTGTCTTTGGCGGCGATATTCGACTTGGCATCCCGGTTTTCCTTTCCCCTGGAAGGCGTCCCGTTATTCGTCTCTTCCCGGTCATTCATCGCTGTATCCTGTGGTTTTTCGAAAATGATATGCCCCATTGGTTTTCCGGGCAAGCAGCAGGCGCCCGGTTAACCTGTGGTATCAATCTAACACGGACCGCCGCCGCTGTCCATGCGGTGCCGGCAATTGACTGCAGAGAGCAGCCAAACCTGACACATAAAATGGTCTCTGCGCCCGCCGGCGGCAAAGCGGTGAGAATCGTTTATTCTTGACCAAAGAACTAAAGCTCTATACACTCGGCGTCGATAAAAAAAGTGGAAAGGGCGGTCTCCGCCCCACGGTTGTACCGAGCCGCAGAAAGACACCGCCGAGGCAATCAGCCCACGACAATGGCCATGGTCATCCTCCCCTTCATAGCCCTCTACACCGCGGTCTTCCTGCTGATGACCGGCATAGGCCTGCTCGGCACCTACCTGCCCCTGCAGCTTACCGTCGCCGGAGTTTCGGCCCAGGCCATCGGTTTTGTCACCTCGTCCTATTTCGCCGGCATGCTCTTCGGCGCCTTTCAGTGCCACCGGCTGATCAAAAGGGTCGGCCATATCCGCTCCTTTGCCGCCTTCGCCGCCCTGGTGACCGCCGTGGTCATGCTGCACGGTCTCTACATGGAGCCCTTTTTCTGGGGAATACTCCGTTTTCTCGCCGGCACCGCCACCATCGGCCTCTACATGGTCATCGAAAGCTGGCTCAACGAGTGCAGCCAGCCCCGGATACGGGGCAAGGTGCTGGCGACCTACATGATCATGAGCTATCTCGGCATGGGTGTTGGCCAGCAGCTGCTCAATTTCGGCCACGCCTTCAGTCTGCCGCTGTTCTACATGGTGGGGCTGATGCTGGCCCTGAGCCTGGTGCCGGTAACGCTTACCCACTCGATCTCCCCGCAGCTGCCGGCGGTTGAACGCATCAACGCCGTCGAACTCTTCCGCAAGACGCCCGCCGGCATGCTCGGCTGCCTCTGCGCCGGTCTGCTCAGCAGCGCCTTCTACGCCATCGGACCGGTGTTCTGCCACCAGATCGGCCTGAGCGTCTCGGAGCTGACCCTCGTGATGACGGTGACCATCTTCGGAGGCATGACGCTGCAATGGCCGATCGGTACCATCTCCGATAGATTCGACCGGACCTTCGTTCTTATTTTTCTGGGATTCATGGTGATGGTCGTCGGCATCGCCATCTTTTTTTTCGCCGCCGGATCCTTTGCTCTGCTGCTGGTGCTTATGACCATTTTCGGCGGCCTGGCCTTCACCCTCTATCCCGTTGCCGTCGCCCGCGCCCATGATATCTTCGAACCCAAGGATATCGTCGCCGTAAGCTCGGTGCTGCTGCTCTCCTACGGCGCCGGCGCCGCCGCCGGCCCGCTGCTGGCCACCCTGACCATGACCTTTCTGCAGACGGCCTACGGTCTTTTCGCCTTCTGCTCCATTATCAGCGGCAGCTACGCATTGCTGACCTTCTTCCTGCGCCAGCAGAATATCATCACCGTCGTCGCCCCCGAGGACAACAGTGATTTCGTCGTCCTCAAGTCTACTTCGCCGGTGGCATCCTCCATCATCGCCCCCGACGAAGAGGAAATCGCCATGGCGGCAGCGGCGGCCAAAGAGGAAGAGACGCCCTGATCACTTCCGGCCCCGGCCCTCCAGCCCCAGGGCGATGAGCCTGTCCAGCAGGGCGCCGAAGTCAAGACCGTATTCGGCCGCCGCCTGGGGATAGAGGCTGGTGGGCGTCATGCCGGGGATGGTGTTGGTTTCCAGCAAAAAGAGCTCGCCGGAGGCCGAAAGCATCATGTCCGTGCGTGAATAGCCCCGCAGCTGCAGGGCATCATGGGCGGCCACTGCATGCTCCCGGGCCCTGCGGCTGATGTCCTCATCGACCTCGGCGGGGCAGATCTCCCGGGTGGCGCCGGGTTTGTACTTGGCATCGTAATCGAAGAACTCGAATCCCTCGCCGGGTATTATCTCCACCAGCGGCAGGGCTACCGGATCATCGTTGCCGAGGACGCCGACGGTTATCTCCCGGCCGGCGACAAAGCGCTCGACCATGGCCCGGCCGCCGTGGACCAGGGCCTTTTCCACGGCCTGGCGCAGATTTGCCTCTTCCCTGACGATGGTCATGCCCAGACTCGAGCCGTCGCATACCGGCTTGACCACCAGAGGCAGGCCCAGTTCCGCCACCAGCTCCGACACGGAAAATCGCGGTTCCGGCCCGCCAATGACGCGCCAGTCGGCCACCGGCAGACCGTGCAGCCTGTAGAGCTCCTTGGCTAGATTCTTATCCATGGCCAAAGCCGAACCCGTCACCCCCGAGCCCTGGTAGGGGATGTCGAGAAGATCGAGAAAGCCCTGGACGGTGCCGTCCTCACCCCAGAGACCGTGCAGCAGAATAAAGGCGAAATCGATATTTGCCGCAGAAGCGGCAATGTCGGCAAGATCGGTCAGGGGGTCGAAACGGACGACCCTGTACCTGGTGCTGTCGAGGGCCTTCTCAACGCCCGCCGCCCCCATAAGCGATACCTGCCTCTCACCCGAGCGTCCACCGGCCAGCAGGGCCAGGTTAAGCCTTTTTTTCTCCATAGCGATTCTCCTCAAAAGTTGAAGGCCGCCGCTGCCGCCGCTGCCGCCGCCTCTGCCGAATAGATCTTTTTTCCCGCTGCCTCCCTCCACCGCCGCCTTCAGCGATCAGGGCCACACCTCTACGCTAGCAAAGTCGCCGTTATCAGTCAATTGCTATGCCGATTATCAATGAAATTCAGCTACGTGCCTGAGGGGGCGGATTGCTCATTTCACGGGACGCCATAAACCCGTCCATGGGGGCTTGGCTGCAGCCGTCCTGGCTGCAGACACCCGTGAAATGAACAATCCGCCCCCTTTCGTAAGAGGCCAGGCTGACTTTCATACGCAATCAGTATTGCTATTGCCCGAGGGAAACGATCGGTGGGCGGCTCCTGGGAAAGGGCCAAGCGGCCGAGGCATCGCCAAATGGAGCCATAAAAAAAAGATTGACACGGGCACGGTTGTCCTATATAAATTACAGGTTATTGTGTCGAAACAGGGTACAGAAACAGGGTACATTTTGGTCTACCCTTTTGTATATATCACTCGAAAATATCACTCGAAAATACTACTCGAAAAACAACCTGCTAAACGGAGCAAACAATGATCGAAGTCGAAGTTCGTGGAGACCTTGAATACGCCATCAGACAATTGAAGAAAAAACTGCAGATCGATGGCATCAAACGGGAACTGAAGCGCCGCGAATACTATGAAAAGCCAAGTGTAAAAAAACGCCGCAAGCAGGCCGAAGCACGGCGCAAGCTCCGCAAGTTCAATCGCATGAAGAAAAACTTCTGATCCCACAGGGAGCATTTATGAGGTACCCTCAGGCAAAGGCTGCCCGGCGCTCAAAGCAATCGGGCGCGGCACCGACCCAGCCGGGTATCCTGGTGGAGACGGCAATGTTCACCCGCCGCTGAACATTGCTCCCTATCCTCAGCCACAACCACCAGCCGCCTCTGAAAGAGAAAACGGACACACCAGCACTGAGCGAACATTTCACCCATCTCCATGAGAAATTCTACTGGTACCTTCTCACGGAGAGACGTCTGGCCCGCAACACTGTCGCTGCCTACAGTGCCGATATTGCAGGGTTTCTCGCCTTTCTTCTTGCAAGCGGGGTCGAAAGCTGCACAGATGTCGACCTGGCCCTCATCCACCGTTATCTCGAAAACGCCAGAAAGAAACGACTCTCTCACCGTACCAATGCCCGCCGCATATCGGCGCTCAAGGTCTTTTTCGTTTTTCTCGGCGAGGAACATATGGTCGACTCCAACCCGTTCTTCGCCGTCGACCTGCCCAAAAGCGGCAGGACCCTGCCCAAGGCCTTGACCGTCGACGAGGTCGACCGACTGCTGGTCCCCGCTTCACCCCCCAGACCCATCGGCCTGCGCAACACCGCCATGATCTACCTGCTCTACTCCACCGGTCTGCGGGTGAGCGAACTCGTGCAGCTGCCGCTGATCTCCTGCAATCTCAACGCCTGCTTCGTCCGGGTTCTCGGCAAGGGCGACAAGGAAAGGCTGGTGCCCTTCGGCGAAGCCGCTAAAAACCATCTCCAGCGGTATCTCCGTGAGGGCCGTCCCTCTATCCTCGGCTCCAAACGCAGCAATGCCCTGTTCGTCACCGCCCGGGGCAAGGCCATGACCCGAGCCCGCTTCTGGCAGATTCTCAAGGAAATCGCCGCCGCCGCCGGCATCAGCAAGAACATCTCCCCCCACATGCTGCGCCACTCCTTTGCCACCCATCTGCTGGCCCGCGGCGCCGATCTGCGCTCCGTTCAGATGATGCTTGGCCATGCCGACATCAGCACCACCCAGATATATACCCATATCGACCACGACCGCCTCAAGACCGTCCACAAGAAATTCCACCCGCGTGGCTGAACTCCATCCGTGGACCTGAAATCCTCGGTAAGGCCGATTGGGCACAAAGGCCGGCGCAGAGCCGGGGAATTGTTTTTTCTTCTCTCTATAATGACTTGAAATCTTATTTTATCGGCGATATTATCGGCAAAAACTTCAACCTGCTCCAAGAACTGCTATGACAACCGCACAATGTCTGCAAATGAGCTTTGAGGAATTCTTCGCCGCCTCTGCTCAATAGCCTGCGCCCTGCCGCCTCGAGTCGAGACGGCAGGATTGGCCTGCTGTCTCAGGCCATCGTCTGAGGCTGGCGGACAGGACGGAATTGTAAAGGCTCATCCGCCGTGTTACAGTATGTTTCAAGGTTGCTATTTTTACGTATGAACCTCAGCCTGGCCTCTGGCAAGGGGGCCGGGTTGCTCATTTCGCGGGTGTCTGCAGCCAGGACGGCGTAAGCCTTGCCCCCAGGGACGGGTTTACGGCGTCCCGGGAAAAGAGCTCCCTGTCTCAAAAAGAGTTGCTGAACTAGGGGTAATCAGACTATTTTTTGACTATCTGATGGCCGTTTAGCCTCCGCCCATGCACTTTGTGGGTGGGCAGGGCTTCAGCCCTCATTACCTGCCGGCGGATAATGCAGATCATCACCACCCACCTCAACGCTGACTTCGACGGCATGGCCTCGATGATCGCCGCGCAAAAGCTCTACCCGGAAGCCATCATGGTTTTTTCCGGTTCTCAGGAGAAGAATGTCCGCGAGTTCATCGCCGAGAATCTGCTCTACCGCTATGAGTTCCACAAGCTCAAATCCATCGATCTGACCAGGGTCCGGGAACTTATCATCGTCGACACCCGCTCTTCCGCCCGCCTGGGACCGGTCGGCAGATGCCTGAAAAACGACGATCTGAGCGTTCACATCTATGATCATCACCCCAAGAGTCCCGGCGATATGCAGGGGGATGTCGAAGTAATCGACGATGTCGGCTCCACTTCGACACTGCTGGTCAAGCTTCTCAGGCAGAAAAACATCGCCGTCACCTCCGACGAGGCCACCATCTTCTGCCTGGGTATCTACGAGGACACCGGGTCTTTGACCCATCTCACCACCACGCCGGAGGATCTGCGGGCGGCGGCATGGCTTCTGGAAAAGGGCGCGAAACTCGATATCGTCTCCCAGTTTATCACCTACGAACTCACCAGGCAGCAGGTGCAGCTGCTCGGCGAGCTGATGAAGGCCGCCAACCGCTACGTCATCCAGAACGTTGCCGTTGTCGTCGTCTCCCTGAGCCTGCAGAGCTATGTCGATGATTTCGCCCTCATCGTCAGGCGCTTCATGAACATGGAGAACCTCGACACCCTCTTCACCCTCGTTTCCATGGCCGGCAGAATCTATCTCATCGCCAGAAGCAGGGTGCCGGAGGTCAATGTCGGCCTGATAGCCCGCGATCTCGGCGGCGGCGGCCACGCCTCGGCGGCCTCGGCGACGGTGCGCGACATGACCCTCATCGAAGCCCAGGAAAAGCTGATCCGGGTCCTGCACAGGCATATCCGCCCCGAACCCATCGCCGAGGAGATGATGTCGAGCCCGGTCATCACCATCCCCGCCACCACCACCATCGCCGAAGCCAACGATATCCTCACCCGCTACAACATCACCGTTTTGCCGGTGGTGCCGGGCCCCATGGAGACGGCCGACGGCGACGACAGCCGCATCATCGCCGGCACCATTTCCAGAAGGGTTGTGGAAAAGGCCATCCACCATGAGCTCGGCCAGCTGCCGGTGGCTGAATATATGACTTCCGATATCGAGGTCCTGTCGCTGAAAGCGACACTGGCCGACATTCAGGAACTTATCATCGAACACCGGCAACGGCTGGTGCCGATCATCCACGACGGCGAGATAGCCGGGGTCATCACCCGGACGGATCTGCTCAACAGACTGGTCAACGACCCCGCCAACCTGCCCAAGAACCTGCTGCATGAATCCGAGTACCCCTCGCTGGAGCGAACCCGCAACCTCAGCTCGCTGATGAACGAGTGTCTCCGAGGCGATATCATCACCCTGCTGCAGACCATCGGCGAAGTCGCCGACGAAGCCGGGTACAAAGCCTACGCCGTCGGCGGCTTTGTCCGCGACCTGCTCCTGAAAAAGCGCAACCACGACCTCGACGTGGTTATCGAGGGCGAAGGCATAGACTATGCGAAAAAACTCGCCGCCAGGCTGGGAGGACGGGTGCGCACCCACGAGCGCTTCGCCACGGCCATGGTGGTGATGCCGGACGGATTCAAGATTGACATTGCCACCGCCAGGCTGGAATACTACGAGTATCCCGCGGCCCTGCCCACCATCGAGCTCTCCTCCCTGAAGCTCGACCTGTTCCGCCGCGATTTCACCATCAACGCCATGGCCGTCCAGCTCAACAGCGACAAGTTCGGCACGCTCAACGATTTCTTCAACTGTCAGAACGACCTCAAATACAAATCCATCAAAGTGCTCCACAATCTCAGCTTCGTCGAGGATCCCACCCGCATATTCCGGGCGATCAGGCTGGAAAAACGCATGGATTTCACCATTGCCAGGCATACCGAACGGCTGATCCGCAATGCCGTCAAGATGAAGCTCTTCGGCAAAGCCGAAGATCCCAGGTTCTTCACCGAGCTGAAGATCATTCTCTCCGAGGAGAATCCGCTGCCGGCCATCGAAAGGCTGGCGGAATTCAAACTGTTCCAGTTCCTCTGGCCCGACCTCAAGCCGAACCTGAAAATAGACAGGCGCTTCCGTCATATCCTTACCCAGGCCAACAGGGCTGTTTCCTGGTTCAAGCTCCTCTATCTCAAAGATGACCTGCAGACCTGGATGGTATACCTGCTGGCCGTCATGGGCAGATCGGGCAGCCGGGAGCTGCGCTCTTTCTGCAGCCGCTTCGCCATTCCCCGCAAAGTCTCGGAAAACCTCATCAGGCAGAAAGAGCACAGCGACAAGACCGCCTCTCTGCTGCTGCGCCGGCGCACCATGAGCAACAGCGAGCTCTACTGGATTTTCGAGGAGCTGAGCAACGAAAGCCTGCTCTATCTCATGGCCATAGCCCGCAAGAATCACATCAAGCGCTATATTTCCAACTACGTCACCACCCTGCGCCAGATACGCCCGAAGACCACCGGCAAAAAACTCGAAGAGCTGGGCTACACCCCGGGGCCGCTGTTCAAATCGATCCTCAACGACCTCCTCAGCGCCAGGCTGGACAATATCGTCCGCACCGAAGAGGATGAGATCGATTTCATCAGGGAACATTATCCCCTCGATTAGCCCCGAACTCTTGTATTTTATGGCCCTATGATTATGATTGAAGTCCTGCCGCGGGCCGATCCGCTGGCGGCGTTTGGAAACACCAACATATATTAGCGATGAACGAACTCCTGTTAAAGATACTCATATTGGCTCCACCCATCCTGCTGGCGCTGACCCTGCACGAATACGCCCACGGCTACGTGGCCAACCGTCTCGGCGATCCCACGGCCAAGTCCTCGGGCAGATTAACGCTCAACCCCCTGAACCACCTGGACCCTCTGGGCACCCTGGCTTTTTTCCTCATCCATATCGGCTGGGCCAGGCCGGTGCCGGTCAACGGCGCCTACTTTCGCAACGGCAGAAAGGATATGCTCTGGGTGGCCCTGGCCGGCCCCTTTACCAACCTGGTCCTGGCCGTACTCAGCGCCGCGGCGGCAAAAGCCATCATGATGCTCGCCCCCCTGATACCCGCCACTCCCCTGGCCCAGGCCCTGGTCCCGCCGCTTTTTGAAATGGTGCGGGCCTCGATCTGGATCAACCTGGTGCTCTGCATTTTCAACTTCCTGCCGATCCCGCCGCTTGACGGCAGCCGTATTCTCATGGGCCTTCTGCCCGACGGCTATGTCCGGCCCTTGGCCGCGTTTGAACGCTATGGATTTGTTCTCATCCTGATACTGGCGGTGACCGGTGTGCTCTCCTCGCTGATCCTGCCGCTCATCAGCTTTGCCGAGAGACTGCTGCTCTTCTAGGAGATATCGACCTGTTTTCACTACCTTGAAGCGGAATATTCGCATACCTTTATTTGACACCCGCATTCTTTTCCGCTAGGCTCAATACAGAGGCTTCAATTCACGTGCTGCCGTCTCTGGCGCGCCTCTCTTTCTTTACGTACAGCCGCTGGCACGGATTTCCGCAGGAAGGCCGGTGCCGATTTGCAGAGATGATACTCTTCACCGTCCCCATTGCTGCCAGATCGGGTGCGGAGTTGAGGCCCCGGAGTTTACCGCCGCGGGCCGGTGAAGCGGGCATCAGCCAATCTGAATCTTTCCTACAGACAAGGAGCTGCCATGCAAGGGGAAAGTACCGGTAAAGTTTTCCAGAGGGGTTTCGTCCTCCGCATCCTGCGCTATGTCCTCACCACCTTTCTCGTCCTCGGCGTGGTCTATGCTCTGATTGCAGGTATCTACGCCACCAGAACCATCTTCAAGGTCAAGAAGAACTATGCCGTGGTCCTGGAGGAGCTCGGCGGCAAACGCCAGGCGGTGACCGATATCGGCTGGCATGCGCGCCTGCCGTTTTTCACCCGCATCGAGCAGGAGGTGACCCTCATGAACCAGAGAATGTTCCTTGGCGGCCGCATTGAACCCATGCGCATCATCTCCAAGGAAAATGTGGCTCTGTGGACCTCGGGCCTGCTCACCTACCGCATCCGCGACCTCGACCAGTGGGCCATCGAAAACCTCGACCCCATGACCCTGCTCCAGGGCGACTACGACGGCATCGTCAAGGACATACTCCAGGGCCAGTCGGTCAATAATCTCATCAGCGACCGCGAACATATAAAGGAAAAAATTTTTGTCGCCCTCAAGTCGCGGCCCATCAACGTCGGCGGGCCGTCGCTGGAGCAAAAATACGGCATCGAGGTGGTAAGTTTCGTCCTGCGCGACACCCGCTTCGGCGACAAACTCGCCGAGGCCTCGGAGGAGAAAAAGCGGCGGCAGCTCATCGCCGAGGCGGAAAACTACGCCGCCGACCAGGAGGCCAGCAGGATCAAGAAGCTTTACGCCGCCTACCTCCACGGCATCAGCGCCCTGCAAAGAGGCATCGGCCGCGACGACGGCTCCATGGACGGCGCCCTGCTGCGTTTTCTCGTCCAGCAGAAATGGGCCGACGCCTATGAGAAGAATGAGACCGGACAGAACACCGTCGTCATCCAGGGCGGCATAGACGCGCCTCCCCTAACGCTTCCGCTGCCGCCGGCGCTTACCGGAGACGGGGAAGAGAACCAGAACGAACAGGCCGCCCAACAGTAATTCCGCCCATGGTGAGCCCATGCCCAAGCGTTATACCAAAAAAACCGAGCATGTTCTCCTGCCGGAAAAACGCATTGCCGAGATCAAGTCGCTGGTAGCCTCCTGGTCCTACGACACCAAGGAATTCATGCGCGCCCGGCTCAACCAGTACACGCCGCCTTCGGGACCGCTCTACCTGCTGACAACCACCATCAGAAAGTACTTCAACCTCAAAAAAGAAAAGAATTTCGTTATCCTGCGGGAACCGGAAATCCTCACGGACTGGCAGCGCCGCTTCGAACTCTCCGGCGAGACCATCCCCCGCAAGGCCTGGAACACTATTCTCGAACGAGAAGTCAGCCCCAAAGATCACGCCCTGCTGCTGGCCCTGCTCAACAGGGAACTCTCCGACGTCCACATTCCGCACGAATTCGCCGAACTGCTGGAGAAAATCTACAAGGCCCATATCCGCAAGGAGTACACCTCCGACATTACGGTGCCCAAGGCGCCGCTGATCCTGCTCACCGGTACCAGCGGCAGCGGCAAGACGGCCACCGCCATCGAAGGCATTGAACAGATCATCTTCTCCAAGGACGTCCACGCCGAAGTCGACCTGAGCCAGAAAAAAGCCAGGATCATGTCCTCTTTACCCCTGTGGAAATCCCTGGAAGAGGTGGACCCGGAGCTGGCCGCCGAGATAGAGCGGCGCAACAGGCTGAAACGCTACAATCTGCTTTCACAAATGCCGGTGGTCAGATGGATCTTCAGGAAGCATATCAGCCGCAACCTCAACGAACTCGAAGAGCAGCATCTGCTGGTGGATTACTCGCGCATCACCCCCAACGACTATCAGACCTCGCTTTCCGGCGAGCCCGGCAATTTCCTCAAAAAGGCCTTCGGCAGGCCGAATCAGACCTGCATCAGGCATATGGAAGAGGCCCACAGCGCCTTCGCCCGCACGGAGAGCTCGGGCACAGGCTCCGGCGGCGTCGAACGGCAGCAGCGCACCCTGGTGGATACCTCCAATATAATAATAGACGAGATCATCAACGGCAGCAGGGACTGTCTGCTGATCGCCACCTCGGACCAGCCCGAGGTCTTCGACTCGGCCATCTATCGTCGTTTTGTCGAAAAAGGCGTGATTATCGACATCTCCGAATACTGGATGAAAAAGTCCAATCTCTTCGAAATCATCCGCATCGAGCTGCGCCGCAACAACGTCCGTACCACATCTGGTATGACGCACCAGCAGGGAGATCTTACCCTGCTCAACCACGACGACCTGAACCTGGCGGTGGGCAAGTTCTACGCCATTTTCTCGGAAAGGGCCCTGAAAGTTACCCCCGCCTACGTCCGCAAGCTGGTCAGTTTTCTCATATCCATCAAGGGTGATTTTCGCACGGAATATCTCGATGATTCATTGCTGGTGCGCAACGCCTTCGAACTGGTGGCCAAAAACGCCTTTGGCGACCTTTTCAAAAAGGTGGTCAACCGGATCGACCGCAGTGCCCATTGGAGCGACTATGTCGGTGATATAAAAGACACTTTTTCGGAGATGGCCAACAACTGTCTGCTCTACCAGGTAAGCGAGGAAAAAGGCGTGGTGCTCAACGGCCCTCCCGGCAGCGGCAAAACATTCCTGGTCAGATCCTGGCTCAGTGAAAACGACAGGATACACGATGTTTCCACCTCGCCCAGCGCGCTTCACAATCCCTCGGACCCCATCGACGGCACCGTCGCCAATCTCAGCAAGGTCTACGACATCGCCAAAATGATCGCCCCGTCCGTGGTCTTCTTCGACGAAGGCGACTCCCTGGCCCCGAAAAGAAGCGCCACCGGCGGCTCGCCCTCGGACAGGCTGACCAACAAATTTCTCTCCATCATCGACGGTGAAACCCCGCTGTTCAAGGTATTCACGGTACTTACCACCAACCGGCTCGACCTGCTCGACCCGGCGCTGATCCGCTCGAAAAGGCTCAAGGTCCTCGAGGTTTCCGGACACCTCGGCCAGCGGGACATCAGCGCCATTATCGAGGCCGCCCTGGAGCCTGTGCCCCTGGCTCCGGATCTGAGCGCCGACTCCATCATCGACTCCGCCAAGGGTATCTGCAACACTCCGGCCGACTATGCCGCCTTTGTGGAGAAGGCTCTCTCCCTGCGGACCACGGAGCTGACGGTGCTGAAGAAATTCAAGTCGATCTCGGTGATCTCCAAGGAGAAACAGCAGAAATTCCTGATCTTCAACCTCAAGACCATCAGCGGCATACTCGAGACCCTGGGGGCCGACCATGATCTCCAGGCCTCGCTGAAGGTATCCGCGGACACCTTTCTCCGGCGCTATAACGAGGTTATCGAACTTTTCTCCAGGGTGAGCAGCGACGATGACTATCCCCTGAGCCACTCCCACCTGCGCAATGTCCGCAGGGAGGCTTCGCACAGCCCGAGCCGCCGCGGCAAGGTCGAACTCGACACCTTCCTCGAGGCCGAGCTCAGCCAGGAACCGCAGAAGGGTTTCATCATAGGCGTCGGCGCCAACGATGTCGACGGCGTCCTGCTGCCGATTGCCACCAGCCTCACCTACGGCCTGTCCTCGGAAAAAGTGCTGGTGACCGGCGCCGTCTCCGCCTCGGGTTCGGCAACGGCCCAGATGGAGATGGCGGTGAAGATGACCCAGCAGTCGGCCCAGGAAGCCCTGACGCTGGTGAAAAACTATTTCCAGTCGCTCGACCCCCAGACCAGCATGGCCAAACTGCTCGGTGAGTTCCTCTCGAAAATGACCATCCATCACCAGCTGCTCTCGGCCTCCTACAACGTCGGCGGCCCCTCGGCCGGCTATGCCCTGGCGCTCAACAGCCTCTCGGCCATCCTCCACATTCCCATCTACCACGACTTCGGCATCACCGGCGCGCCCTGGACCAAGGGCGTGACCAAGGATGAGGTCGGCGGCTCCGTCATCATCGGCGGTCACCGCAAAAAAACGGAAAAGGTTCTCCAGTATCTGCGGAGAATGTATATGCCGCGGCAGAACTACAACAGTCTGGAGATAGATTTTCTCATCAACTACTGGCAGCAGAACAAGGATATCCTGGGTGTCAGCCATTTCGGCGACCTGGTGCCCGAGACCATCTGGCTGGGCGAGGAGTATGAACAACTGGTCCAGGAACTGACGGAAAAGCGCATCAAATTCAAGCTCAACAAGTACCTGCACCGGATCTCCGACGATGATACCAAGGAAAGCATCATCCGGCTCAAATCGACGCTGCGGCAGTTGGCGGAAAAAGAGATCGCGAGAAAAATCAAGGCAATCCGCAACCACCTGCAGGATCCTCACACCGATCCGCTGGTTTCCCTGGAAGCGATTTTCGAAGAAAAGAATATCGGCGCCAAGAAGGTTATCGGCGTTTTCGACCCGCTCAAGGAATACCTCAACGTCAAGGGCTTACTGCATCGCCAAAAACACCGTTGATAAATCATGGATGCCGGGGGGCTTTTCGACGAAATACCATCGAGGACATGTGGACTTCACGCTGATTCTCCCTGGATGACGATAGCCTCCAGGGAGGTATCCTCGGCGATGATTGCCAAAAAGCTGGCGACCACATCCGGGTCGAAATGGCTCCCCGTCTCCTTGATTATCAGCTTTCTGGCACGCTCGGCAACCCAGCCGTGACGATAGGGCCTTTCGGAGACCAACGCGTCCCAGACATCGGCGACGGCCATGATCCGCGCCCTGATATCTATTTCCTCGCCCTTCAGTCCCACCGGATAGCCGCTGCCGTCGTACCGCTCATGATGCTGCAGAACGAGGGGGAGAATATCCTGATAGGCCTTTATCGGTTCGAGAATCTGCGCCCCTATTGCCGGATGGTTCTTGATATCGGCATATTCCGCCTCGGTCAGTCTCCCTGGCTTATCGAGAATTGACAAAGGTATTGCTATCTTGCCGATGTCGTGCAGCAGCCCTCCGCGGAGGATGGTCTCAACCTTGTCCTCGCCCAGGCCCATGGCCCTGGCGATGCGGCCGCTCAAAGCCGCCACCCTCTCCGAGTGGCCCGATGTCCACTTTGACTTGGCATCAACCGTGCGGGCCAGTGCCTCGATGGTGCCTTTAGCCAGGTTGTTGAGTTTTTCAACGGAGAGGGAATTGGCCAGGCCGATGGCCAGCTGGTTGCAAATCTGCCGGGCCTGGGAGAGCTCGTCGTCGCTGAATGGATCCTCTTTTTTACGCCCGAGCAGCAGCACTCTGGAGATACTGCCGTTTACCGACAGGGGCAAAGACAAAAAGCTCAGGTCGCTTCTGCCGGCTAAGGCCGCAGCAAACTCATACCCACCGTCATCCTTGTTGAGAACACAGTACTCCTGGTTAGCAAAAAGAGGGACTCGCGATTCGGCGTCCATGCGTACGACGCTTTGACTGGGGTCGCTGCGTCTTCTGCCCTCCATGACATAGACATTGACATAGTCACGGTCTGCGGAGGAGCATCTGAGCAGAAGAGATACGTCGCAGCGAAAGAATTCCTTTAATCGCTGCAGGGTGCCAATGATTATTTTTTTCCGGTCCAGAGAGGATAAAATGGCTCGATCAATCTCGGCCAGCACCTGCAGGGTGCTGAACTGCTTATCGAGTTTGACGGCCATCTCATTGAAGGAGTTGCCCAGCTCTTCGAACTCGTCGCCGCTGTCGATTTTCACCTGGGCGCTGAAATCCTGTTGACCGATTCGCTGGGTTCCGCGTTTGAGCCGCTCAAGCGGATCGAGTCCCCGGCGAATGAACACCATGGAGAGATAGGCGATCAGCAGCAGAAACAATAATATGATCAGCGGATAGGTACGTTTGAAGTTTTCCAAAGCCGACATGACATCGCTTCTGGACTTACTGAGAATTATGGTCCAGTCTATCTGCTGGAAGCGCGATTCATAGAAGAGATTGGAAAGACCGGCGTAGTAGTGCTTACCGTTCTGCTCGAAGCGGAAAATGCGCAGATCTCCGCTGGCAGGTATGAATTCGAGATCGCCAAAATTACCCCGAGGCCCGTTTTCACTGGAAACGATGCTGTCGCCGCCACCATTATATACCGTAAGCTCGGTCATCGGCGGCAGCAGATGATTGGTGCCAATGCCCCACAGATATTCACGGCGTACCTCGGCGACAACGACAAAGGGAGAAGCTCCGGGAGGATATATGGTGGTGCCAAAATAGAATCGGGTAAAATCATTGACCACGGTGGAGGTGACGGCAAAGGGTTTTGGGCTTTGCATCAGCTCGGGGGATATCAGGTCCTTGAAACCGTCATCTCCAAAGGTGCCATAGAGTACCTGGTCATACGCCGGCGGACGGTAGACTGTAATCCCATGGAAGAGTTCCTGCAAGTCATGGCTATAATCCTTGGGCAGTACCACGGATTCACCATCGGCAAGGATGACCAGGCGACCGACATTTTTCAATTCGTTTTCAATCCTGATCATACGGTCAAACAGCGAGATTCCGTAGGTTTTCAATTCTCTTTGCAGACGGTCTAAACTCTGCGATTCCAGTTGTCCCACGACCTGATAGTAGGACAGGAGGATGAGCGCCACCGTCGGCAGAAAAGCGCATGACATGAACAGCAGGCAGAATCGCCTGGCCAGCCGGCTTTTAAAAAAAGTGGTTCCTTTTTCCATGACAGGCCCTCAATATTGCGAAACCCTTCCGTAGAAGGCGCCGTTGTCGGCTCGAATGATATCGTCACGGCTGTCCTTGGCGGTGAACGGCGCCTTTGATCTCCCGTCGGGTCCCATGCTGTAGAGATCGAAGTCGGTATTTACCGGGACGAAGCTGTAATTTTTACGCATTTTCCCCATTCCTTTTGCGGTTTCATTGTTCAAATACCGGTATGGATTTCCCCAGGGGTCCCGAAGAGTGTCGAGACCGGCTTCGGCAAGTGTTTCCGGAAAACGGCCGTGGGCCAGGTTGAAAGAGATAAGCTCTTTTTCGATCATACGCATGGTCTGCAGGGTTTTGGCATACTCCACCCGCTCGATGTAGCTTTGGTAATGAGGTATGGCGATGGCCGCGAGTACCGCCATAATGGCCACCACTATCATCAACTCTATAAGGGTAAATCCCCTGTTGTCTCTGAATATTGGAAGGTACATCAAAAACGGCTCAATCGGTTCCGGGCAAAACGCGCCGGCACAAGAAAGAGGAGAGTGAGAGAAGTGCGGGGCATCGGTTTCAGCTCTTTTGATGGAATGACAGTATCCTGGCGCGCTCCTGAAAGGCGGTGGTCCAGTTCATAGAGCACCTGTGCATATCGCCCTATTACGGTCCGCCAGTATAACATCTGATCTGGAAAAAACATCCTTTTCAGGCATCCC
>JBEPWT010000045.1:0-19531 GCA_041642275.1 Desulfopila sp.
GCAACATGTTCAGGACGTATACGCTGCAAGAGATTTTGGATGAACTCGATGTCATCGAATGTTTTGAGGTACCAGGCAAAAAACTTCAGGTTGGAGAAATGACCAAACGGCAGGCTGAACTCTATACGAAACTCGGGGTTACTCCGCCCGTCTCGTTACAATGAAACGGGAATTCAGGTTATAACTGCAATGGGGCCTCCAGCGAGAGATATCTCCTGTATATAAACTATCAAAACTCTGAAATATGCTGCATGATTGGGCTGGAGAAAGTTGGGTAAGAAATTTTCTGGTAGTATTGAAAAAACTATGTTGGTCGCTCCATTTCTCGGGTTTGCTCTATCCGAATATTTTTTCAACTTATTGTTCAGAGTACAATGCTTTGTACAGTTAAGACGTTTCTCTCTCCCCTCATTTCTGAAGCTTCCTGGAAAGAAGAAACTAATTTAGCAATTTGTGTACTATTTGCTTACCAGGGGCTTTGGGTATAAAAAAAGGACTTACAGCCAGAAGCCATAAGTCCTTGAATAATTTTGGTAGCGGGGGAAGGATTTGAACCTCCGACCTTCGGGTTATGAGCCCGACGAGCTACCGAACTGCTCCACCCCGCGATGAGAGTGACAATATACAACGACTGGAATGAATGTCAATGGCTATTTTTGTTGTTTTCCTCTTCTCTTTTTTTGTAGAGGTTCTCGAGTTTTTCCAGTATTTCCATAGGTAATCTCGCCAGCTTACCCTGCCGGTTGACGGAGGCGTGGACGGTGTAGCCCTTGGCCAGCAGTCTGGGGTGGTCGAGGTCGGGGTCCTGGCGGGTGATGCGGTAGTGGAAGCGGCAGGAGACGTTTTTGAGCAGGGCGATGGAGGTCTCAACGGTGAGCAGATCGTCGTAGCGGGCCGGAACCTTGAAGCGGCAGAAGCATTCGGTCACCGGCAGGACGATGCCCAGCCCCTCGATGTCGCGGTAGCTGCAGACCCAGTCGCGCATCAGCTCGGTGCGGCCCATCTCGAAATATCGGAGATAGTTGGCATTGTAGACCACGCCGGCGGCGTCGGTGTCGCCGTAGAAAACCCGGCAGGTGGTCCGGTGTATGGGTTCCGGCATATTCAGTTGCATGGCAGTTGTAAAAGTTTGTTGACAAGGTGGTGGCCGTTGCCCAGCAGGGGTACGCCGGCAAGCGAGGCGGCCGATTTTTCAGAAAAGGTAAGGCCGGAACCGGCGGAGAGCTCCCGCGAATCGTAGAGCAGGGTGGGTACCGGATCCCTCGTATGGGTGCGCAAAGAGATGGGGGTGTAGTGGTCCATGGTGACCACGGCGCGGAAATCGATGCCCTGCCGGCGAAGCTTTTCGGTTATATAGGCGACGATTTTCAGGTCGAAATCTTCGATGGCCTGGATCTTGTTGGTAATCGAGCCCTGGTGTCCGGATTCGTCGGGTGCCTCGAGGTGGACGAAGACAAAATCCTTTTCTTCGAGGGCTTTCAGGGCCGCCTCGGCCTTGCCGAGATAGTTGGTGTCGAGAAAACCGGTGGCGCCGGCAACGTCGATGCTGTCAAGACCGGCGAGCAGGCCAATGCCTTTGAGCAGATCGACGGCGGAAATCATGCTGCCGCTGAGACCGAAACGCTCGTGAAAGGTCGGCATCTGGGGCATTCTGCCTTCGCCCCAGGGCCAGATGGAGTTTGCCGGCAGCTTGCCGGCGGCCGCTCTTTGAGAATTGACTGGATGACCGGCCAGCACCTCCTCGGCGTTTTCCAGCAGTTCTCTCCAGAGATCATGGCGGAAATAGTCGCGGCGGAAGGAACTGATGTCCTGTTCGATATAGTCGTGGGGCGGTACGGTCTTCAGCGGCGCCAGTTCCCCCCGGTACACCAGCAGGTGGCGGTAGCTGACCCCGGCATGGAAGCGGAAGACGGCGTTGCCGCAGTACCTGTTGAGGTCGCCGATCAGTTCGGCAGCCTCTTCGCTGCTGATATGGTCGGCGGTGAAGTCGATCATTGTCGCCGGTTGCTGCCGCAGATCGAGATTGACGAGGTTGCAGCGGAAGGCGGTTTCCTCCTCCGCCAGGCGGACGCCCATGCTGGCGGCCTCCAGCGGCGCCCGGCCGGTATAGTACAGGGCGGGATCGTAGCCCATCAGGGAGAGGTTGGCGACATCACTGCTGGGCTCGAAAGCCGCGGGTACGGTGGCGGTGAGGAAGAGCTCGCCTTTGCGGCAGAGTTCGTCCATGGCCGGCGTGGCCGCGGCCTCCAGCACCGTTTTCTCGCCAAGTTCGGCCAAAGGGTAGTCGCCCATGCCGTCGCCGACCAGAATCAGATATTTCAGCGCACCCTTCATATTCAGTCTCCGTTCGACTCTTCGATGAGTCCGCGGATGGTCACCGTTGCATCGGTGCAGACCTCGAGGGCGTCGATCTCGGCAATGGCCTTCTGGACGCTGCTCTCTTCGGCCATATGCGAACGCAGGACGATGAAGACCGGGTTGTTTTTGCCGCGGCTTTTCTGGATCATCGATTTGATGGAGATGCTGTGCCGGCCGAAGACGCCGGTAATCTGGGCCAAAACGCCCGGCCGGTCGACCACGGTGATACGGAAGTAGTAGGGGCAACGGAGTTCGCCCATGGGTGTAATGCTGGCCGGGGCCATGGTTTCAGGCAGATGGGAGAGTGCCGGAACGCGGCCGACGGCGCCGGTGAGGATGTCTCTGCCGATATCGACGACGTCGGCGGCCACGGCACTGCCGGTGGGCATCATGCCGGCGCCCTGACCGTAGAGCAGCACGTCGCCTACGGTGTCGCCGGTAAAGTGGATGGCGTTGAAGGCGCCGTTGATGTTGGCGAGCATATGGCTGTTGGGCACCATGGTCGGATGGACCCGCGCCTCCATGTGGTTGCCGTGGTTGTGACTGATGGCCAGAAGCTTGATGCGGCAGCCGAATTCCTTGGCGAATTCGATGTCGATGGGGTGTATCTTGCTGATGCCCTCGGTGGTGACATCGTCGAGGTGGACATGCCTGCCGTAGGCGATGGTCATGAGAATGGCCAGCTTGTGGGCGGTGTCGATGCCCTCGATGTCGTAGGTGGGGTCGGCCTCGGCAAAGCCCTGCTGCTGGGCGTCGAGCAGGACGTCGTCAAAGGCAAGACCATGTTCGGTCATCTGCGTGAGGATGTAGTTGGCGGTGCCGTTCATGATGCCTCTGATCGACTGGATCTCGTTGGCCACCAGCCCTTCCTTGAGGGCCTTGATCACCGGTATGCCTCCGCCGACGCTGGCCTCGAAGCCGACCTCGACCCCGGATGCGGCTGCGGCCTCGAAGATCTCTTTGCCGTGGACGGAGAGCAGGGCCTTGTTGGCGGTGACAACGTGCTTGCCCTTGGCGATGGCCTGGAGCAGAAAGGATTTGGCCGGCTCCATGCCGCCGATAAGCTCGACGACGATGTCGATGCGGGGATCGTCGAAGATGTCGCCCGCGTCCTTGGAGAAGGTGGTGGCGGCGAATTCCTCGGGCAGCTGGTCGTAGTGTATGTCAGCGACCCGGGAAAGAATGAAGTCCGCACCCGTGCGCGTTTTCAACCTCCGGCGCTGTTCAAGGATGGTTCTGGCCAGTCCCTGGCCGACGGTGCCGAAGCCGATGAGGCCGATGTGTATTTCTTTCATAATAAATATACGCAGTGATGTTTTGCCTGGTGCCGGCGGCTGGGAAAAAGCCTGGCGCCGCCGGCGAAGTGAATCGTTGATCGTTAACGGTGCAAGAGCCGCCAGCCTACCCGCTTTGCGGCCTAATGTCAAAATAATAGGAAAGATATTTTGCTGGCCAGGGTCGGTAAAGTAGTTTATAATCGTTTCCTGCCTTGCAGGACAGAGGCCAACCCCAGAGGCCAACCCAATCGCAACCCAACCGTCAAAGGGCGGCCATGGCCGGGGACGGCGTTTTCCGCTGTGCCGGGCCTGCCGGGATCGGCTTGTCCGGTGGCCGTGGCGGTACCTTTTGGCGGTGGCCCAATGACGAGAGCATATTGTACATCTGCTGTTTGTACATTTCATATTAACCAGTAAAGGAGAG
This sequence comes from Desulfopila sp., assembly GCA_041642275.1. Taxonomy (GTDB): domain Bacteria; phylum Desulfobacterota; class Desulfobulbia; order Desulfobulbales; family Desulfocapsaceae; genus Desulfopila_A. Next base: position 4,060 of record JBEPWT010000045.1, read on the forward strand.
AAAATTATGGGTAAAAATATCCTGGTCTTCGGACCGAACGGCAGCGGCAAGGGAACGCAGGGCGCGATCCTTCAGAAGAAATATGACATCCCCCACATCGAATCCGGTGCCATCTTCAGAGAGCATATCGGCGGTGGTACCGAGCTCGGTCAGAAAGCCAAGGAATACATCGATCGCGGCGACCTCGTGCCCGACGAAATCACCATCCCCATGATGATCGCCAGACTGCAGAAGGACGACTGCAAAGACGGCTGGATCCTCGATGGTTTTCCCCGCTCCAAGGATCAGGCCGTTACCCTTGACGAGACGCTGAAAAAAGAGGGCCTGGCCCTGGACTATGTCATCGAGATCATGCTCGACCGCGAGGTCGCCAAGGAGCGCATCATGGGCCGCCGTCTCTGCGTCAACGACAACAACCATCCCAACCATATCGCCTTTGATGCCATCAAGCCGGTGGAAAAAGACGGCAAGCTGGTCTGCCGCGTCTGCGGCGGCGATCTCAAGACCCGCCCCGACGATCAGGATGAAGAGGCCATCAACAAGCGCCACAATATCTACTATGACGAAGAAACCGGCACCATGGCCGCCGTCAACTACTTCAAGAAGATCGACGGTCCCAAGGTGATTTCCGTCGATGGTTCCAAATCCATCAAGGAAGTAACCGACGATATCATGAAAGAACTGTAATCTCGCAGTATGAAAGGTTTTGTCGCCTAGCACGGGATGGTCTTCAGATAAGGGTGCTTCTTCGCAGCAGGCGGAGAAGCACCCTTTTTTTTTGCCTTTTGTCCAAGGATATCTTACTATGTGGAACACCACGGGAAAATTTTTGCACGGGCCAGGATGCGATGGGTGAAGCCATCTGTTCTGGCCTCTTCAGTTCCATAGCGGCGGATGCGCGGCGCAGGCTCCTCAGGGCGCGGCGGGCTGCCGGCAGATGAATTCGATACGCCCGAGCGGCGTCAATATAGAGTATGGTAGAAAAGCACGAAAAGACGACGGTCGGCAAAGTCTATCTGGTAGGTGCCGGTCCCGGCGATCCCGGTCTTATCACGGTGCGGGGCAGATATCTCCTCGAAAAGGCGGAGGTGGTGGTCTACGATTACCTGGCCAGCCGCAAGCTGCTCAAGCATGTCCCTAAAGATGCCGTGCTCATCTATGCCGGCAAGAAGGGCGGCGACAAGCATACCCATACCCAGGAGGAGATCAACCAGATGCTGGTCGACCATGCCTTGACCGGCAAGATCGTCGTTCGGCTCAAGGGCGGTGATCCCTTTATCTTCGGTCGCGGCGGCGAGGAACTGGAGAAGCTCTTTGCCGCCAAAGTCCCCTTCGAGGTGGTGCCCGGCGTAACTTCCGCCACCGCCGCCGCCACCTATGCCGGCATCCCCATTACCCACCGCAACTATACCGCTTCCGTTGCCTTTCTCACCGGCCATGAGGATCCCACCAAAAAAGATTCGAACATCGACTGGAGCAAGCTCGCCACCGGCGCCGGCACCATCGTCGTCTATATGGGCATCAAGAATCTGCCCATCATCGTCGACAATCTGATTAAATACGGACGCGACCCCCAAACACCGGTGGCCGTGGTCCGCTGGGCCTCGACGCCGGAACAGCGCACCGTGGTCGGTACACTGCAGACCATCAAGGAGGTGGTGGCCGAGGCCGGCATCCGGCCGCCGTCGCTGATTATCGTCGGTGAAGTGGTGCGCCTGCGCGAGACCATCGACTGGTTCGAGAAGCGGCCGCTGTTCGGCAAGAAAATCGTGGTGACCAGGACCCGCGATCAGGCCAGCGAGCTGATCGCCGCCCTCGAGGAACAGGGGGCCGACTGTTTTGAATGTTCGACCATCGAGATTCAGCCGGTGGACAACTATGAGGTGTTCGATGCAGAACTGGAACGGCTCAAAGAGTATCACTGGATTCTCTTTTCCTCGCTCAACGGTGTCACCTACTTTTTTGAACGGCTCTATGCCAAGGGCATGGATGCCCGCGATCTCAAGGGGCCGGGGATTGCCGTGGTCGGCAAAAGCACGGCCGATTTGCTGCTGCAGTACGGTATCAAGGCCAATCTGATCCCCGAGGTCTTTACCAGCGAAGGACTGGCTGAAAGTCTTCTCGATGCCGGCGTCGAGGGACGAAACATCCTCATTCCCCGGGCGGAAAAAGGCAGGGAAATCCTGCCCGAGACCCTGCGCGGCGCCGGCGCTCAGGTGACCATCGCCCCGGTATATAAGAATGTTATGCCTGCGGGCAGGAAGGAGGAGCTGCGTGAGGAAATCGAATCCGGCCGCGTCGATATGATTACTTTCACCAGTTCATCGACGGTGCGTAACTTTCTTACCATGCTCGACGCCGCCAGCGAAGAAGAGCTGAAAGCGCTGCTCAAAGATGTGAGGATAGCCGCCATTGGCCCCATAACCGCAAAAACGGTTACCGACAACGGCCTGATCGTCGATGTCCAGCCCGAGGAGCACGTTATCGGCTCCATGGTGGACGCTATTGTCGCCTACTTCAGCGAAAAAGGGCGGAACGGGGGGTAGTCGGGGGTCTGTTGCGTCATCTGCAGGGCGGGGGTCGGTGACACCTGCCCGAGGGTATCTGATCTATCAAGAGAGATGTCTTGGTGCCATGGTTATGCCGCTTTTATTCAGGGAAGAAGATACGGTCGTCGATATCGAAACCGCCGACCGCAGCGAGGAGGAACAGCAACCCGAGAAGGCGCTGTTCTGTGCCGCCTGCAGCCACCTCATCACCTATGAAGACCAGGCCGTGGAAATGAACGGCAGTCATCACCACACTTTTTTCAATCCGGCGGGCATCGTCTACGAGATCCGCTGTTTCAGCCAGGCTCAAGGGTGCCTGCATCACGGTGATTTCTCCTCCGAGTTTACCTGGTTTGCCGGCTATGCCTGGTGTCTGGCGTTCTGCGCCGGCTGCCACAGCCATATGGGCTGGTTTTTCAGTTCGGGCCAGGCAGGCTTCTATGGTCTGATCGGCAGGAAGCTTGCCGGTTGAGGCCTGAAAGGGTGGCGCCAGCGCCGGTCTGAGCGGCAATCCCGGAGATGGTTGCCAGAAGGGCCGTTTTCCGCAACGATGTACATGCCGGTCCGGCGGCTATCCTTCCCGGATGAGATCGATAAGGTCGTCTGAGCTCATCTTGGCGCTGATATCGCTGCCCTCCAGCAGACTGCCGGCGAGATCGCGCTTTTCCTGATGGAGTTTGACGATTTTTTCCTCGATGGAGTTCTTGCAGACCAGCCGGTAGATGGTGACCGGGCGCGTCTGGCCTATGCGATGGGCCCTGTCCGAGGCCTGGTCTTCTATGGCCGGGTTCCACCAGGGATCCATATGGATGACGTAATCGGCCGCCGTCAGGTTGAGGCCGAGGCCGCCGGCCTTGAGGCTGATGAGAAAGAGGTCTCCCTTGCCCGCCTGGAAATCATCGACCCGCGTTTTCCTGTCCTTGGAGGCCGTCGAGCCGTCGAGATACTGGTAGGAAATGCCCTTCCCGTCGAGGTACTCTCGGATTATGGCCAGGTGACCGATGAACTGGCTGAATACCAGCGCCTTGTGGCGGCCGCCGATCAATTCCTCGATGACCGAGGCGAAGACCTCGAGCTTGGAACTCTTGATATTGGCGTTGGGATCAATGAGCCGCGGATTGCAGCAGACCTGCCGCAGTTTCATGATTTCGGTGAGTATCTGCAGGTGCCGCCCTTTCTTGTCTCTTTTGCTCTCCAGTATGTCCAGGGCATTTTGTCTCAGCGCTTCGTAGTAGTGGGTTTCGGCGTCGCTCATGGCGACCTCGAGGGTGACGTCGGTGCGCGGCGGCAGCTCCTCGAGCACCTGTGACTTGATGCGCCGGAGAATAAAGGGCCGGATCAGCTTTTTGAGTTTGATTTTGGCGTCCCGGTCCTGGTAGCGTTCGATGGGAATAGCATATTTTTCATTGAAGTTGGCGATGGAGCCGAGCAGGCCGGGATTGATGAAGTTAAAAAGATTCCACAGTTCGCCCAGATGGTTTTCGATGGGCGTGCCGGTGGTGATGAGCCTGAACCTGCCCTGCAGGGACATGGCCGCCTTCGACCGCTTGGTGGCGGCGTTTTTGATGGCCTGGGCCTCGTCGAGGATGATGGTCTGCCATTCCACTTTCGAGAGCAGGTTCGACTCCTGCTGCAACAGTGTATAGGTGGTGATGAGCAGATCGAAGGGGCCAAGGCTTTTGATGGCTTTGGTTCGGTTCTTGGTGGGCAGGATCTTGAGATTCAGGGTCGGAGTGAAGCGGTTGACCTCGGTGTGCCAGTTGGTGGAGACCGAGGTTGGGGCCACCACCAGCGACGGGCCCTTGTTGGCGTTTTTGAGGATGATGGCCAGGGACTGCAGGGTCTTGCCCAGGCCCATGTCATCGGCCAGGCAGCCGCCGACGCCGAGATAGGCCAGCCTGGCCAGCCAGTTGAAGCCCTCGACCTGGTAGTCGCGCAGCTCGGCCCGCAGGGTGGAGGGCAGCTCGGGAGCGAAGGATTGGGCTTCGCCTATACGCTCGAGCTGGCGGTGCCATCCGGAATCCGCCGAGGTGGTCGCCTGCTTGGTCAGATCTTCGAGCGGCAACGCCGCCAGCGGATGGACGAGAACCTCGTCTTCGGTATCCTCTTCGGGGATTTCTGCATAGGTGTTGAGGTCTTCGAGGCGCTTGATGAACTCCTGGGTCAGGGCCATGAACTGGCCTTCGCCGAGCTGGACGAACCGCCCCGAGGAGGAGCGCACCTTGGCGAGCAGCTCCTTGAGACCGATTATCCGGTCCTGGTCGATTACCAGGTGGCCGCTCATGGAGAACCAGTTCTGACGGTTGGTCCTGATCTTGAGGTTCATGTTCTTGAAGGAGGCGTGGTGCGTGACGCTCAGTTTCTCCCCCTCCGGCCATTCGATGACCACCCGGTCGCTGATGGCCTGCAGTTCAACCAGCGCCTGCAGGCAGTCGTCGGGATCGAGCAGGTGCCATTCCCGGTCGTTTTCCTGCTCCATGTCGATGGCCAGGTCGAGAATTGGGCAGAGCTCTTCGACATCGCGCGCCTTTTCCTCCTCCAGGGCCAGATTTCTCTTGGTCTGGAGACGTTTGCCCTGGACCTCGGCCATGATGTTCTCCACCCCCTGGCCGGGTTTGAGGTAGTGCCCCCCCTCGGCGAAGGGTTTAACGAACATTTCCAGGCGAAAGCCTTTGCCGTAGGGTAGAAGGTGGATATAGATCGTCGGATCGGACTCGACAAGGGTGATATTGGCCTTGTTGCGCGAATCCTGGTCGACGGCGATGGCCGAGTGGACGGTCATGAACGAACTGATATTGCCAATGGCGGTCAGCACCTGTTCGCTGGCCTCCCTGGGGACCACCAGGCCGTCCTTGCCGGTGATCTGGGCGATGCGGCGGTGATTTTCCTTGATGGTGATTATCTTGAAACGCGTAGGCGTCTCCTGGTAGACGGTGATATTGCCGTCGGCGAGCTTCTGGGCGAAGTGAATGTGCAGCTGGTCGCCTTTTTCCTCGACCAGCAGTTCCGGCTCGCCGGCAATGAACTCCACGGGTGTCGAAGGCGACTGGTTGAGAAAGAGCAGCGGGTGGCCGACGAGGTTCAGCAGCATCTTGTCGCTGTCGAAGGCGTAGGAGGTGGAGTGGGTTTCGGAATTATGGACCTTTTTGATGCACCTGCAGACCTTGCGGTCCTGGATGCCGAGATAGGAGAGCTTGTCGGATTCGTAGAGTCTGGCCAGTGACAATGGCTTGCCCTTGCTCCATTCGCCGCTGGGGTTGCGGCGCTGTTCGCGTGGCGTGACGTTCACCTTGCCGCGTCTGTATTCGACCATCCATACCAGTCGGATATCCTGGGAGCTGCTTTCCTGCTGGGTGTCATCGGCGGCGTTGATGAGGGCCTGCAGGCTGCGCTTCCAGGGCTCTTCCGGCTCGAGTACTGAAATCAGCGAGATAATGGGGGTCCGGTTGCGCAATGTGTCGACGAGATTGCGCAGCTCGGCCTTTTCGTGGCTTATCTTTTCCAGTATTTCAGCATAATTGAGCGCCATGAAGGTGTAGCCGTTGTCGTTGGCCTTGTCGAGCTTTGCCCGAATGGCTGCCTCCAGCTCGGACTGCAGCGAGCGGTTAAGCCAGTACTGGCTGAGACCGGCGAACAGCAGGGTCAGACTGTGGCCGGTGTCTTCCAGTTTGATATTGAGCTGCTCCGGGGAGATGGATTTGTTGCGATGGCTGCTGATCACCGATGCCAGGAAGTGGTAGGCGCCTACTTCGGCGCCGGCGGAAAAATTGGTGAGGGCAATCGCTATCTGGTCGGCGACCTTGGCGTAGCTGCCGCTTTTTTCGTGCTGCAGCAGGGCCAGTATATGAAAGATGCCGGCCGGACCGAAAAAGGCGACGTTGCCGTCGCTGCTGAAGGATTTGAGAACGTCGATATCCTCGGTAAAGGCGCTGACGGCTTGCTTGAGTTCACCCTGGAGAAAGAGCAGTGTGCCGCCGGCTCCGGTACCGGCAAAGGCCTCTTCATTGGCGCCGACGAGTTCTTTGGCCTCGTTGATATCGCCTTGATAGATCAGCTGGTTGAACAGCAGGCGTTTGAAGGGCAGTTTCTCATCGCTGCTGTAGCCTGCAAATTCCTCATCGTTCTTGAGAAAGGCCATGAGGTCAGGATAGGCCTCGAGACGGGCCTGGGCGTGGCGGAAAACCTGATCGCAGAGGAAGAATTGGAAGGAAACCGGCAGCGAGTGAAACCATTCGGCGGAAAAGGGACAGGTCGTTACCTGCACGGTGGGCGGTACGGAGACGATATCTGCGCACTGCTGGTCGAGAAAATCCGAGGCTTCGTCGATGAGTTCGAACTGCTGGGTGTAAATTCCAATGCGCAGCTCGCGGATGGCACGATAGCAACGGGTCGACCATTTGCCGTAGTAATAGGAAACCGGCGCTTCATCACGGATGGCCTTGGCGAAAACCCTGAATGTCTTCTCCTTGACGGCTATCTTGCTGATGGTCTCGACAATATCGGCGGAACATTGCAGGTTTTTTTGAATCAGACCGAGTTTTAGGAATTTTTCAAGATAATGATTGAGATTGGCCACAGTCGGCTGGTTGCCCCGGGGACCGCGCAGGTCGAGCTTTCTCATGCAGTTGACAATGAGGGTGGTGTGCGCCGGTTCATAGAGTACCGAGAGAAACTGGAGAAAAGTCTGCTCAAAGGGATTGAGCTTGGCATATTTTTGCAGCAGATCTGTAGCGGTGGCCATAACAGAGAATAGACAATAGGTTTTAATCCCATACTTTTCCATTAAAAGCGTGGGGGCGAACATCCTACTATAGCATGTCTGAGAAACATGTGAATAAAAAACTTCAACTTTTTCTCGGTGCCTTGCTCCACCGCCGGCTGAGCTTTCCACCCAGGCCGCAAATGCCGCATAATACAGCAGGGAAAAGAAAGGAGCAGGAGATTTGACTATCTGGCATAAAGTGGATGATAACAAATATTTAAGATGTAAATAAAGAATATGTAAGTTGCCATTTTGGCAACAGTATTGTACTCTATAAAAGTTGACAGAGAAGAGGCCTCGCAGAGTGTTACCATGAGTGGATGGGTGAGTAATGCACGTGATAGGGTATGTTGTTGCAGAAGGATCGGCTGAAACGGTCGAACTCCAGAAAAAGGCCATAGAGCGATACGCCGCTTCACTGGGGTACGGCGTCGACGAGTTCGTCGTCGAGAAAGAGCCCTTGAAGAAGCAGCCCTTCATCCGGCGGAGCGAGGGAGCGCGTATTGTCGACATTTTGGAACCAGACGATATGGTGATCTGTGAGAAGGCGGAATGGATTCTGGCCTCGGCCCAGAATGGACTGGAACTGATCGATCTTTTTTCCAGGATGCGGGTGTCTCTGTATTGCGTCGATCTTGCCGAGAATCTCTCCCTGCCGGCTGAACGCAGGCTCGTCGTTTACGAGGGAGGGGCAGGACTGGTGCGCGGGCTGCTGGCGGCGCTGGCCGTCTGTGACGGCTCTGAGCATGGCGAGACCATCAGGGCGGTGAAAAGGCAGATGAAGCGCCAGGGCAAATATCTGGGCGGACCGGTGCCCTTCGGCTGGAAGGTGGAGGAGGGTTTTCTCGTCAAGGACCGGGAGCAGCAGAAAATCATCGGCCGCATACGCAAGCTGCGGGCCGACCGCTGGTCCTATCGGGATATTGCCGTCAAGCTCGGGAAAACCTTCGATATCCACCTTTCACACGAAGGCATTCGAAAAATTCTCCAGGCCAATGAGGAGCGGATTAAAAGCTGAGGTGCACTCAACAGGGCGGCGTCAGGGGAAACAGTTTTTTCACCCTTCGCACGTCTATGCCGGGGGCATCCTTGCTGGTATCCGAGGCTTGCGGCGAATTACCGCGGCTCCACCTCTGGCAGCTTGAATATAAAGCCGGCAGACGCCAGTCGCAGCCGGCAGAGACGTGAAAATGCCGGCCTAAAGCCGCTGGTGCGTAAATATCTCCGCCTGCCGGTGCTGGCTCTCGAGCCATCCTGAGAGTATCTGCTGCTGCTTGAGTTGGAGAATTGCATTTTTATAACGGTTTCGCTCCTCCGCCGTCAAGTCCTGTTGCGGAATTTTCTTGTCGACGAATTCATAGACGACAAAGGCGCCGTCTGCCTGCAGCGGTTCCTGGGGCAGAGGTGAAGATGACGAAAGCTTGAAGGCGCCGTCTATGAGACCGGGGGGAACATCGGCCTGGCTGGCGCTGTCTTTACTGAGATAATCCGAGTCCTGGACGGTGAATCCGCCCCTCTCGGCCGCAGGCCGAAGCCCATCGAGTTCCCGGGCCTTGTCGAGGAGGCTTTGGGCCGTCTTCTCGGCTAGCTCGACTGCTTGTTCGGCTTTGTAGTCTGCTGCCACACGCTCGCGGACATCGCTCAGCTCAGGGATCTGCGGCTCCTTGACTTCTTCCGCAGAGAGTATGGCGTAGCCCTGGGATGTTTCGATAAGAGAGCTTAATTCCCCCTGCTTGAGAGAAAAGGCGGCATCGAGAAACTTCCTGTCCCCGGCAAAGGCAGGCGGCGGGTTATTTCTGCTGAAAAAATCGGTGGTTTTAACGTCCACCTCGGGATTGGCCTCGAGATAGGCATCGAGACTGCCGGCGCTGATAATGTCTTCGTATGCTTCGTTGGCGACCTGAAAGGACAGAGGTCTGGCCTGCTCGATCTGCAGCTGTTCTTCGATGGTTCCTGAAACCTCCTCCAGGGATTTTGCAGTTTCCGGAATGATTTCTTCCACTTTTATAATATGGTAGCCGAATTCAGTTTTGACGACATCGCTTATTTCTCCTTCTGCAAGACCAAAAGCGGCCTCCCCGAAGCTCTCCACCATCTGATCCCGGCTGAAGAAGCCGAGATCCCCGCCCTGGGCGCTGGAAGGGCCTTCGGAATATTGGCTGGCGAGTTCGGCGAAGTCGCTGCCCTGCCGGGCCATTTCCAGGATCTCCTCGGCTTTTTTTCGTTTTTCGGCATGGACGGCCTCGCTGCTGTTTTCATCGACGGAAAAAAGGATATGGCGGGCTCTGCGCCTCTCCTCACTGGTGAATTCGGCAATATTGTCATGATAGTATTCAGCGATGCTCTCTTCGTCGACGGCAATTTTACTGCCGACATTCTGGTAGCTGAAGTCGAGGTATCTGAGTTTGACCTGGGGAGCGGTCTTGTATCTGTCCTGAGCGCCGGCGAACCATTCCCACAGCTTTTCCTCGTCGACGCTTATCGAATCGCTATACTCGTCGGCGTCGATAGTGACATAGCGAACGGCAATCTCGGATTTCTCCAGGCGGTAGAGGTCCTTTATCTCATAGTCGGTGACGGTGGTGGCAAATTCGCTGATATTCTGCCGTGCCTTCTGGGCCAGCATGTCATGTCGAAGACTCTCTTCAAAACTCGTCGGCGTGTAGTCGTTTGCCGCCAGCAGCGAGGTGTATTTCTCCATGCTGAAGCCACCGTCTTCCTGAAACAGATCCATGCCTTTGACGGTCCGCCGCACCTCCTCGGCACTGACGTTGATGCCCATCTCGGCGGCTCCCTGGCGCAGCAGGGCCTCCTGTACAAGCTGGTTGATGACCTGCTGCTTTATGCCGAGACTTTCGGCCAGGCCGGACGGGATGTCGCCGCCGAACTGGGTGCGGATATTCTCATACGCCCGGTCGTAGGACTGCTGAAAGGCCTGGAAGGTGATTTCTTCGTCGTTGACGACGATGGCCGCCTCGCGATTGTTCATAATGTTGGTGCCCACCCCCCAGAATATGAAAACCAGGGCGATGATGACAACGATGGCTTGGATGAAGATCGATTGTGCTTTTTTGCGAAGGATCTGCAGCATAAATTACTCTTTACTGTTTTTAAGAATTGCCAAAGATGGCCAAATATGTCATATGTGCATATGCAACTTTACGGCAAGGCATGCGAACGAATGCATAACAGTGATTGGATTTACCCGTTATGGGTATTGAGTGCAAGAAAAAATCGTATTAGAATATGCTGAAAGGATGGTGGCCATTTCTTCTTATGTGTCCTCACTTGAGAGGTTTTTCTTTTGCTTGAGGCAAAAAAGGGGGTGATAGGATCCGGTAAGTGCATAATTGTGAAAAGATCTGTCAGGATGAAATGGAAAAGACCGTCTGTGCAGAGATGGAAAATGCGATTATCCCGCAGAATATCACAATAAAAATAGGCAAGTACATCATTTGCAGAAAATGATTCGTCATTCACTTGACAAACGATTCACCCTATAGTAATAAGCCTATTTAGTTTTCTTTCAGTTTGATTTAAAAACGGTGAAAGCCATATAGAATAAATTAAAGGAGGTTGTACAATGCCAACATTAGAGCACAAAGGATCAACATTTACCGTAGATGAAGATGGTTTCCTGCTGAAGGGCATGGATGAGTGGAACGAGGATTGGGTCGACTATGTAAAAGGTACCGAAGGTATCTCCGAGATCACCGAAGAGCATCAGAAAGTCATCGACGCTCTCCAGGAGTACTACAAGAAGAACGGTATTGCCCCCATGGTTCGTATTCTTTCCAAAACCACCGGTTTTCCGCTCAAGCGCATCTATGAGCTGTTCCCGTCCGGACCCGGCAAGGGAGCCTGTAAAATGGCCGGCCTTCCCAAGCCCACCGGTTGTGTATAAGCAGTTCCTCCTTTCTTAATGAAAGAGAAAAGGAGCCGCCTGAAAGGGCCGGCTCCTTTTTTGTTTGCCCGTTCTCCATCCATCTCCTTTGGCCGTCAGCTCAGCAGATCCCTTCGGCGCTGACCAGTTTCACGTTCCAAGGCGAGTTGAGCCGTTCGAATCCGAGGCCACAAGCGGTGTAAGCCGCCGACGGCATTGCGGAGATCGGTCGCCTGGGGTAGCAGGCTACGCCATCATTTTTTCGAGAAGGCTGTTTTCGATATCGGCTACGCGCCGGCGGTATTCCGTTGTCGAAATCTTTGCTCCGCGCAGACCGCCGCGAAGATTTATTTCCGAGAGATAGACCGTGCCCTGTGGGGCGAGAAGAAGATCGAGGTGGCCATAGGGACAGTCGGCCCGGGCCATGACCTCCCGGCAGAGCTGCTCCGCTGGACCGCTGAGGTCGCAGGCCTCGGCCGTTCCGCCGCAGTGGAGATTATTGCGGAAACCGTGGGGTGTGAAGCGTCGATAGGCTTCCCGGTAAGAGCCGAGAACGATGACGCGTATGTCGACGGCATTGTCGAGAAAGGGCTGAAGGATAAAGGGGTAGGCCAGACAGCCGTTGGCCGCCTGGTTGAACACATCTTCGATGGAATCGTAGCGTAAGATGCCGACGCCCCCATTCTTGCCCTCCTGTTTGACCACCACTCTGGCGACGGATTTGCGGTGGTAGCGTCCGCAGAGGGCAAGAAGCTGATGGATGTCGTAGACGACCGTGGTTTCCGGCAGCATCCACGGCGAGAGCGTCAGCGCCTGGTAACGCTTGGACCGGCTGGTCAACTGGGCGGCAGCCGATGGAATACACCTCACTCCCCTGCAGCTCAGATCGAAGAACATATATTCCTCGCCGGCCTTCATGGGGATTTTACCAAAGATTATATCCCCTGTCTCCAGCTGGTGATAATAGCGGTCGAGGCTGTTTCTGCCGGAGATGACACGGTGGGGGGCGGTCAAAATATCATCTCGCGGAAGCGTTCGTGGAAGGCATTGAGGTTCTCACCGCAGCTGCCGCAGAAGAGCTGGACGGAGCCCAGGATCTCCGAATTCTGATCGGTGGCGGTGAAGCTGCCGTCTTCATTCTGGCCGTAGTAGGTAGTAATCAGGGCATCTTCCGCCACCTCGAAAAATTCGGAGTCGTTGTTGCAAAACGGACAGACAAGCAGGTTGACGATTTTCGGTTTCTTGGAAGCCATGGGGAAAGAATGCCGGTAGTGCTGGTTATTTTTTTGTCGATTCGGTCTTTGGAGGCGGTGTTGTCTGGGCCTTGTCGGTGCCGGCAGGGGCCTGCGATGAAGCCTTGTTCTGCAGGTCTTTGGTTGCGGCCTTGATTTCGCCCTCGAGACTGGCGCCTGGCTCTACGGTCAGGCTGCCGGCGATTATCTTGCCCTGGAGGAAGGAGCCTCTCCTGGCAGTGAGAATCTTGGTGTCGACATTGCCGGTGAAGCTCCCCTGGCAGATAAAAGAATTGACTTTGATGTCGCCCTGGATTTTGCCCTCCTTGCTCAAGATGAGGTGTTCGCCTTTGATATTGCCGTTGATTTCTCCGTCGATGCGGGTCTTGCCCTTGAAGGATATTTCACCGGTTATGACCATCGTCGTGTCGATAATGGAAGAGATTGCCTCTCCCTCGACTTTTTCGATCTCTTTTTCTATATCTTCCTTTTTGCCGAACATGGTTATTTCTCCAGAGAGGTCTGCCGTTTATAGGTAAGATCGGCCACTTTCATGAACTTGGCGGGATTGATCGGTTTGCCTTTATGGCCTATTTCGTAATGAAGGTGGGGGCCGGTTGAGCGACCGGAGTCGCCGACCAGGCCTATGGTCTGGCCGCGACTGACATGGTCACCTGTTTTGACGTGGTAGTTGTGCAGGTGTGCGAAGCTGGTGGTGTAGCCGTTGCCGTGGTCGATTTTCACGCATTTGCCGTATCCGCCGTTATTGCCGGCGAAAATGACCTTGCCGTCGGCCGTGGCCTTCACCGGTTCCCCTTTCTTGCCGCGCAGGTCTATGCCTTCGTGAAAGGCTTTTTTGTTGTTGATCGGATCCATGCGTTTACCGAACCAGGAAGAAACCGAGCCGGTAACCGGTTTGCCCAGGGGCAGGGTCTGTATGGTTTTGAGATAGTAGTCGGTGCGGTAGATGAGCTCGTCGTAGACGCCATTTTCGGCGGCGACGAAGGGTCCGCCGCTGTTTTTCTGGGAACCTTTCGGCCCGGGCTTGATCTTGATGCCGATGTCGTTGATGACGTTTTCGATGAATTCGCTGCGGGCGCTGAGTTCGCTAACCGCTGTGGCAAGGAGGAGGTCTCGTTCCTCCTTGAAGTTCATTTCCTGTTCGAGATTCTTTTTCTCCAGTTCGGCTATCTTGCTGTTGCTTTCAAGCTCTAGGCGGGAGATGAGCAGATCTTTTTCCGTTTTCAGGTCGTTGAGGGCTTTTTCGTGGCCGGCAAGCAGTGTCGAGAGTCGTTGCTCGAGAAGGGCGTTGGCGGTGCGTGTTTCATCGGCTTTCTTCTTGGTCGCAGCCATTTTTTTGACCAGCACTGTATTGTGGGCAAACAGTCCGGTGGTATAAAACGCCGTGGAAAGCAGTGCGCAGGCGCCGAAGAAAACCGCGGCGGCAGAGACCAGAATCCTGTTTCTGGAAAACTTCAGAGAAATGGCGCGACGCTCGTCGCCTGCGATAATTATATGAATTTGTTCACTCATTGCAGTTTGTCTGGTGTTTTGAGGAAAAAGCGTATAAAAGTGTCTTGCCGTTATCGACGTAACATTTGCCACGTTTTTCAGGCCGGATCTTCAGCCTCTTCGACCGAGAGTGCAATTCAATAGCCGTCAGATGGCCGATGTCGGCTCTCGGGGCGGATGCAGCGCTTCTGATGTAGCCTGAGGCACTTGATTTTGAACAAAATTAACGCCTTCAGGATGGGCCGGGAACTCCCGGGGATGCGAAAACATTCATGAAATCTTATAGTAATGGTTACCTTGTATAATAGTATGCCATGAAAAAATCAACTCAAAAAAGGCCGGCCGCTGTCATGGCCATCGCCTGAACAGAATCTCGCCGGTGCAACGGGCATCGTTGCCATCAGACCAGGCAGGAAGACCACCTGGCCTGAGAGAACGCCCAGCCGGCGATACACAGCTTTTACGGTTTTTCTATGTCACATCTTATCACCTGTCATTCTCTGGCGAAATCATTTGGCTCCCAGACCCTTTTCCGGGACGTCGACCTGGTTATCAACAGTGGCGATACCATCGGTCTTATCGGCCCCAACGGCTCGGGAAAATCGACGCTGCTCAAAATCCTCTGCGGCCTGGAGGAGAGTGATGAGGGCACTCTTCTGGCAAGCCGGAATCTGCAGATGGGGTATCTTGCCCAGGCCGACAGCTTCGCGGAAGAAATGAGCGTTTTCGACAATCTCCGTCGCTCTCTTGCGGATTTTTCACTCGAAGAGGCCGAAGCCCAGGCCCGGGTGCAGGAGATGCTCAGCCGGGCCGAGTTCGGTGATGACGAGCAGGTGGTCGCCAGCCTCTCCGGCGGCTGGCGGAAGAGACTGGCCATCTGTAGGGCCTTTCTGGCACGCCCCGACGTTCTCGTTCTCGATGAACCCACCAATCATCTGGATCTTGAAGGGATCCTCTGGCTGGAAAATCTGCTGGCAGGCGCACTGCCGGGTTCGCCTCAGGCCTACGTTATCGTCAGCCATGACCGGCAGTTCCTGCAGAACTGCTGTAACAAAACCATCGAACTCTCCGCCGTCTATCCCCAGGGAACCTTTGAAGTTGATGGCAGTTATGCCGATTTTCTGGAGAAGAAGCGGGCCTACCTGCAGCAGCAGCAGCAGATGGAGGAGAGGCTTGGCAACAAGCTGAAAAGGGAGACGGAATGGCTCAGGCGCGGCCCGAAGGCGAGGGCCACAAAGGCCAGATACCGGATCGACGAGGCCCACCGGCTGCAGGAGGAGCACGCCCGGGTCAAGAACAGAAACCGGGCCGCCTCGGATGTCGGCATCGATTTCGACGGCACCGGCAGGAAGACCAAGAAACTGCTGGAGGCGACCCATTTAGGCAAGGCCTTCGACGGTAAAGCGCTGTTCGCAGGTGTCGACATCCTGCTCTCTCCCGGCTCCCGGCTCGGCCTGCTCGGCCGTAATGGCTGCGGCAAATCCACGCTTCTCAAGGCGCTGGCGGCAGGAGAGGCCGGAGCCGCCCACCTCGA